>JBDTMD010000126.1:0-5935 GCA_039934435.1 Burkholderiales bacterium | reverse complement strand
AGGTCGGCGACCCACATGCGCGAGTCGGGAGCGTGCCTTCTGCACTCTTCGAGGACCTCGGCCAGCCGGTCCTCGCGCCGTGCGACCACGCCGACCGTCGCCCCGCGCTCGGCCAGGCGCACCGCCAGCGCGGCCCCGATGCCCGACGACGCCCCGGTGACCAGGACCTTGCTGCCCTCGACCCTCATCGCGCTCACCGTACCCAACCCGAAATTGGCGCGCTGGCGCTGACTATGTGCGCCTGAGCGCGCCAATTTCGCTGTGGGTCAGGTCCCCAACCCGAAATTGGCGCGCTCGCGCTGACTATGTGCGCCTCAGCGCGCCAATTTCGCTGTGGTGTGGGTCGGGTCGAGGTCTGTGGTCGGTGGGCGTCACGCGTGCCCGTCTGGTCCGATCACCGCGTCGCCGAAGCCAAGAGTCTCGCCCTGCACGTGCTGGCCGCGCGCCGCATCAGCGCCAACCCGCGCCTGCTGGAGCGGGCGCGCGTGACGCTCGGGCGATGGCTCGAGCGCTACGGCGAGCGCCTGCGCGCGGCGCTCACGGAGTGGCGCGACCTGCTGCAGCGGCCATGGCCGGTGGTCGCGGCGCGGGCCACCGAACTCAGCGAAGACGCCGCGCGACTGCGGCAATCCTCGCCGCTGGCGACCTTGCTCACCGACGCCGAGCGGCGGGCAGGATCGCCCGCGACCGCGAGATCGTGGTGATCGGCAGCCAGGCGGTGCTGGGGCAGTTTCCGCATGCGCCGCAGGACCTGCTCGCGTCGATGGAGGCCGAGGTCTTCCCGCGCAACCACCTGGAGCGTGCCGACCAGATCGAGGGCGCGATCGGGGAAGGCTCCTCCTTCCACGAGCGCTTCGGCTACTACGCGCAAGGGGTCGGCGAGCGCACGGCGACGCTGCCGCGGGGCTGGCGCGCACGGCTGGTGAGAGTAAAGAACGCGAACACGGAAGGCGTGGCAGGACTTTGCCTCGAGGTCCACGATCTCGCGATTTCGAAGTACGTGGCCGGGCGGCCCAAGGACCTGGCTTTCACGCAGGCGCTCGCGCGGCACGGATTGGCGCTCGAGGCGACCCTGCTCGCGCGGGCGGCGGCGACCAGGCTCGAGCCCGCGCTCCTCAAGCTGGTGCGCGGCAGGATCCGACGTGACTTCGCCGCGCGATAATCCCGGGATGAACCCGGGGCAGTCGCCGAAAAGCATCGCCGTCCTGCGCATGTCCGCGCTCGGCGACGTCGTCATGACGCTGCCGCTGCTGCGCACGCTGCAGAAGGCGTTCCCGGCGGCGAAGCTGCACTGGATCGTGTCGCGGCCCTTCCACACCATTGTGGAAGGCGTGTCGGGCGTGGAACTGATCGTCATCGACAAGCCGCGCGGGCCGGTCTCCTTCTGGCGGCTGTGGCGCCAGATGCGCCAGTACGACTTCGACTGGCTGCTTGTGCCGCAGGCGAGCATGCGCGCGAACCTCGTCACGCTGGTGACGCGCGCGAGGCGCAAGATCGGCTTCGGCGCGCTGCATGCGCGCGACCTGCAGCGCTGGTTCGTGACCGAGACCGTGCCGGCCGAGCCCGAGCACCTGATCGACAGCTTCCTGCAGTTCGCCACCTACGTCGGGGCGCGCGAGCACGTGCTGGAGTGGGACCTGCCGCTGCGGCCGGAAGAGCACGCCTGGGCGCGCACGCAGGTCGAGGAGTGCACCGGGATCAAGCTCGCCGTGGTGCTCGCGGCGAGCAAGCCCGAGCGCAACTGGCCGGTGGCGCGCTACTGCGAAACGCTTGAGCGAATCGCGGCGCGCTGGCCGCTCAGCGTGGTGCTGATCGGCGGGCCGGGCGAGGCCGAGCGCGCGCTGGCGGGAGAGCTGCACCGGGGCGTGCGCCTGCCGGTGCTCGACCTGGTCGGGCGCACCGACCTGCGGCAGCTCGCGGCGCTGCTCGGCGCGGTGGCCGCGCTGCTCGCGCCCGACACCGGGCCGCTGCATATCGCCCAGGCGATGAAGACGCCGGTGGTCGGACTGTATGCGGTGGCGCCGTCGCAGAAGACCGGCCCCTACGTCGAGCCGCAGTGGACGGTGGACGTATTCGCCGAGGCGGCGGCGACGATCCTGAAGCGCGGGCCCGAGCGCATCGGCTGGCGCCAGCGCGTGCACGACCGGCGCGCGCTCGAACTCATCACGGTGGACGCGGTGGTGGATAAAATGGAGCAACTCTTCACGCACCGCGGCTTCAAGCGCCTTTTATGAGCACCGAAATCCTCGATCTGGAGCGACTGCGCGCGCAACCGCTGGCGCGCGATCCATTTCCTTTCGTGGTGGTGAGCGGCATGCTGAAGCCCGGCGCGATCAAGTCACTTTCGCGCGACTTTCCGGCCATCGGCGACGGCGGCGTCTATCCGGTCGACGTGCTGCCGCTCGGCCCGGGCATGCACAAGCTCGTGGACGAGATCAGCGGGCCGGAGTTCCGCAAGGTGGTGGAGGAGAAATTCGGCCTCGACCTGAAGGAGCGCCCGCCGATGGTGACGCTGCGCGGGCGCTCGCGCGACAAGGACGGGCGCATCCACCGCGACTCCGACGACAAGGTGGTGAGCCTGCTCCTGTACTTGAACGAGGACTGGCCGCACCGGACCGGCAACCTGCGCATGCTGCGCGCCGCGGACGACCTGGAGAGCACGGTGGTCGAGGTCCCCTCGCTCGCCGGGTCGCTCGTCGTCTTCGAGGTGAAGCCGAACGGCTGGCACGGCCACCACAAGTTCGTCGGCGAGCGGCGCGTGCTGATGCTCAATTACATGACCGGCCCGGATTCGCACGCGCGCGAGCTCAAGCGGCACCGCTTCTCGGCGAAGGTCAAAGGGCTGAAGAAGTGGCTCGGGCTGTAGCGGACCCTACACCCACACCTGCAGCACGTAGTCGTACGCCGCCTGCGCGTTGGTCATGTCGACGCGCTGCAGCTTGATGCGGTAGCCGCTTTTCGTCTTCTTCAGGTGGTGCGTATACTGGCCGGCGAAATGGCGTACGTCGTCGCGCCGGAGCTCCATCATGTGAAAGCGCGAGCGCACCACCAGATCGCCGCTCTTTGCCGCCTTGTCGACGATCACGTTCGACACCACGTGGTTGGTGCCCCACAGCGGCCGTTGCGACCAGGCGTCCGGATGCAGCACGCGGCGCATGCGCACCGTCATCAGGTTCTTGTCCTCGGCGAAGATCGCCGGCTGCCCGTCCCAGGTCTTGTAGCTCGCGTCGGGCGGCATCCAGTAGATGCCGTCGGCGGTGAACAGGTCGATCCAGTCCTGCCAGCGCTTGTCATCCAGCAATCCCGCCTGGCGGTACAGGAGCTGCTCGGCGTCGTGCTGGGCCTTCGCGCTCACCGGCCGTTTCCCATGTATGCCGCCCAGGCCTTCATCTGGTTGCGCATCGGCGCTTCCGAGGTGCCCATGTTGGGCCCGGTCTCGACCACGCCGTTGTTCTCGATGTCGCGGCCGTGGAAGCGCCCGAAGTTCACCCAGTCGCCGCCGTCCGAGGCGAGGCCCTGGTGGCATTTCCAGAAATTCTCCAGGTCGTCGGCGTTGATCAGCGTCGCCGGCGAATTCACCAGGTTGTAGTAGGCCAGGGACCGCCGGTAGATCGGCTCGGGCGCGCCCTTCAGGCGGAAGTGCCAGATCTCGGTGAGCGTCCTGTCGACGCCAAGGGGCCGCACCGCGCGCAGCTGCTGCAGCGGCGATTGCACCGACAGGCCCGGGTAGATCAGCACGTGGTGGATGTTGACGCCGAGGATTTCCTCGGTGCGCGCCTTGCCGTAGGCCTTGTGCATCACCTTTTCGTAGGCGAGCGTGTCCGGGTCCTTCGGCCGCAGGCCCATGTAGCCGGTGAGGATGCAGTGGCCGTAGGGGTAGTTGAGGGTCTGGAAGTTGTCCCACTTGTCGATGGTCACCGTCGCGAACGCCGAGAGCATGTGATACGACAGCGGCGCGTGGCCCGTCGCGCGCTCGATGTCCTTCTCGACTTCGTGCGCGGCGCGGCCGGTCGACTGATGCGTCACCGACGGATGCAGTGCGTCGAGCTGGTTCTCGAGGAAGATCTTCCAGTTGGAGTGCTGGATGATGCGAAAGCAGTTCGGCACGATCTCGACCTCGCCGGCTGGCGCGCGGTCGCACATGTCGTCGAAGGCGATCTTCGAGGCGCCGAGAAAATCCAGCAGCGTCGGCCCGTCGGTGGCCAGGCTGGCGAAGACGAAGCCGCGATAGCTTGCGACGCGCGAGGCCTGCTTCATGCTGCAATCCGGGTTGTCCTTGCCGTAGCGCGTGCCGGCATAGCCCGCTTCCATCATCGGGATCGAGCGCAGCTTGCCGTCGAGCTGGAAGGTCCAGGCGTGGTACGAGCAGCGAAAGAACTCGCCGGTATTGCCGTGGCGGTCGCCGCACATCATGTTGCCGCGGTGCGGGCAGCGGTTGTAGAGGACGTGCACGCCTTTGTCCTTGCCGCGCACCATCAGCATCGGCTGGCGGCCGATCTGGACCGTGTAGTAGTCGCCGGGCCTGGGCACCTGGCTCTCGTGGCCGCAATAGATCCAGTAGCGCTCGTGGATGCGCTCCATCTCGAGCTCGAAGATCTGCGGGTCGGTGTAGACCTCCTTGCGAACCCGGTCGGGCTCGACGCACTGGGACAGATCCGCAATACGCTCCTGCAGCATGGCGCTCTCCTGGAAGCGAAACGTGGGAATTCTAGCGCGGGCTCCCGGTTAAGATGGGCCATGGAACTCGCATGCGACGTGCTGGTGGCAGGCTCGGGCGCGGGCGGGCTCGCCGCCGCGGTCACCGCCAGGAAGGCGGGGCTCGAGGTCGTGGTGGCCGAAAAGGAGGCGCTGTTCGGCGGCACCACCGCGCTCTCGGGCGGCTGGCTGTGGATTCCGAACCATCCGCTGCAGGGTGAAATCGGCGTCGCCGACTCGATGCAGGACGCCGCCACCTACCTGCTGCACGAGGCCGGCGAGCACTATGACGCCGAGCGCGTCGACGCATTCCTGCGCGCGGGCCCGAAGATGGTCGAATTCTTCGCGCACGAAACCGCGGTCCAGTTCGACGCCTCGGCCACGTTCCCCGACTACCACCCGGATGCGCCGGGCGGGCGGCCGGGCGGACGCTCGATCGTCGCGCGCGCCTTTGACGGCCGCGACCTCGGCAAGAAGCTGCGCTGGCTGCGCCCGCCGCTGCCCGAGCTGACGGTGTTCGGCATCATGATCGGCTCGGGGGTCGAGCTGGTGCATTTCATGCGCTGGTCGAAATCGGCGCGCTCGGCGCTGTTCGTCGCGCGGCGCCTACTCGGGTACGGCGCGGCGCAGATGTTCCACGGCCGGGGCGTGCGCCTCACCAACGGCAATGCGCTCGCCGGCCGTCTGCTGAAGTCGGCGCTCGATGCAGGCGTCGAGCTGTGGAGCGGGGCGCCGGTCCTCGATCTGGTGCAGGATCGCGGCGCCGTCACCGGCGCAGTGGTGCAGAAAGAAGGCCAGGCGGTGCGCGTGCGCGCACGCAAGGGCGTGGTGCTCGCCTGCGGCGGCTTTCCGCAGGACCGCGAGCGGCGCGCGCGGCTGTTTCCGCACCCCGAGCACTTCTCGCCGGCGCCGCCGGGAAATACGGGTGACGGGCTGCGCCTCGCGCAGGCCGCGGGCGCTCGCCTGGACGAGACACTACCGAACGCCGCGGCCTGGGTGCCGGTGTCGCGCGTGCCGCGGGGCGACGGCGCGTACGGCCTGTTTCCGCATTTCATCGACCGTGCCAAGCCCGGCGTCATCGCGGTGACGCGCAAGGGCGTGCGCTTCGTGAATGAGGGCAACTCCTATCACGACTTCGTGCAGGCGCTGCTCAAGAATGGCGAAAGCACGGCCTGGCTCATTACCGACCATCGCGCGATCCGCGCATACGGACTGGGATTCGTCAAGCCGCGCCCGCTGC
>JBDTMD010000125.1:0-5979 GCA_039934435.1 Burkholderiales bacterium | reverse complement strand
TCGAGTCGAAGATGCCGAGCAGCGCCTCGGAGTGCCCCTGCGCGTCGCCCTCGATCAGCTCGGCGAAGTTGAAATCGTCGCCGGTGTACATCTTCACGCCCTTGGGCAGGCGCCGGCGCATCGCGATTTCCTTGTCCTTGTCGAGGAGCGAGATCTTGATGCCTTCGACCTTGGCGGCGTTACGCCGCAGCACCTCGAGGCATACGTCCATCGCCTGGTCGTGGTTCTTCTGGCCCCAGTAGCCCTCGAGCGCCGGATCGAACATCTCGCCCAGCCAGTGGATGAACACCGGCTCCTTCACCTGCGAGAGCACGCGGTCGTACACGCGCGCGTAGTCTTCGGGCCCCTTCGCGCTGGCGGCGAGTGCGCGGCTCGCCATCAGGATCAGCCGCCCGCCGAGCCGCTCGATCGCTGCGCACTGCTCCTCGTAGGCGGCGATCACCTGGTCGAGAGTGAGGTCGGGGCGCGGCGCGAGGTGGTCGGTGCCGGCGCCCGAAGCGACGAAGGCGCCCGGCACGTCCCGCGCCGCGTCGAGCGTGCGCCGGATCAGCTCGAGTGAATTCGCCCAGTCGAGACCCATGCCGCGCTGCGCGGTGTCCATCGCCTCGGCGATACCCAGGCCCCAGGACCACAGGTGCCTGCGGTAAGCGATCGTCGCGTCCCAATCGATCGCCGCCTCCAGCCAAGGCTCTTTGCCCGAGCGCGGATCGGCGACAACGTGCGCGGCAGCGAGCGCGTGGCGCGTGAAAGGTTTTGTCGGCCGCGCGAAGGCGTGCGGCTCGCGCACCTGGTAGGGCTCGAGGCGGCCGCCGGCCGCCGGCAGGTGGAGGGTCTGGATCGCGTCGCGTTTCACGGCTTGAGCCCCGGCACCTTGAGCCATTTCTTCTGCCGCCAGCTTTTCAGGCCGAGCTCGGCGAGCTGCACGCCCTTGGCGGCCTCCAGCAGCCCCCAGCGGAACGCGCCTTCGCCGGCGACGTGGCGCAGGAACATTTCCCACTGCACTTTGAAGGCGTTGTCGTAGCGGTCGTCCGGAACTTCCTTCCAGCCGGCGAAAAAATCGATCGGCTGCGGGATATCCGGATTCCAGACCGGCTTGGGCGTCTCGGCGTAGGACTGCGCGCGGCAGGTGCGCAGGCCCGCGACCGCGCTGCCCTCGGTGCCGTCCACCTGCAGGGTGAGAAGGTCATCGCGGCGCACGCGCACGGTCCAAGAGGAATTGAAGTGAGCCACCACGCCGCCCGCGAGCTGGAAGGTCGCGTAGGCGGAATCGTCGGCGGTGGCCTTGTACTTCTTGCCGCCCTCGTCCCAGCGCTGCGGGATGTGCGTCGCGCCCAGGCACGAGAGCGCCTGCACCTCGCCGAACAGATTGTCGAGCACGTAGCGCCAGTGGCACAGCATGTCGAGGATGATGCCGCCGCCATCTTCCTTGCGGTAGTTCCACGAGGGACGCTGCGCGGCGGGCCGGGAAGACTGCGGGTCGCCCTCGAACACCCAGTAGCCGAACTCGCCGCGCACCGAGAGGAGGCGGCCGAAAAAACCCTCGTCGCGCAGCTTCTTCAGCTTGAGCAGCCCGGGGAGCCAGAGCTTGTCCTGCACCACGCCGTGCTTGACGCGCGCTTTCTTCGCCGCGCGGTACAGGCTCAGCGCCTCGGCGAGCGTGGTGGCGACCGGCTTTTCGCAGTAGACGTGCTTGCCGGCCCCGATCGCCCGCTTCAGCAGCTGCGGGCGCAGCTGCGTCGACGCGGCATCGAAGAACACCGTGTCTTCCCGGGAAGCGAGCGCCGCATCGAGGTCCGTGGTCCAGCGCGCGATGCCATGCTGGCGCGCAAGCGCCTCGACCTTGGCGGCGTTGCGGCCGACAAGGAGTGGATCGGGCATCAGGCGCGTACCGTCCTTCAGCGCCACGCCGCCCTGCTTGCGAATCTCGACGATCGAGCGGATGAGATGCTGGTTCATGCCCATGCGCCCGGTGACGCCGTGCATGATGACGCCGATGCGCCTGCTGTTCATGCGGGCTCCTTGTGCAATTCCATTTCCCGCATCGAGCCCCAGTCCGGCAGCGCCCGGCTGGCGTAACCGGGACAATCAAGCGAGCCGATCGCCAGCATGCCATCCTCGATGCGCACGCGCACCGCGCCGTGCGACTTCTCGTACAGATCCGGATGCGCAGCGAGAAAAGCGTTCTGCTCGGCTGCCGGCAGCTCCGCCATGCCGTTCACGTAATGATGGCCGTTGCGTTCGACGTGCGTCAGGCCGAGGATCGACACCAGCGCCAGATCCTGCTGCAGGGCGAGGCCGGCCTGGATCGTCAGGTCTTCGCCCGACATGAAATAGCCCTCGCCCCACGCGGCGCAGCGCGCGCGATTGACAAGAGATTTGTACAGGCCCTTGCAGGTCTTCGACGACACGCCGCGGTAACCCAGCGCCCGGGCGCGCGGAAAAGCGTCCAGCGCGTCGTCGGACTCGTCGATGATTACCGGCTTGTCGACGCCCGCCACCGGCGAGGCGAACGCTTTCTGCCGCTTCACCGGCTGCTCGATGAACAGCACGCCCTGCACGAGGCGCGCGAGGCGCACTTCGCCTTTCATGCGCGCCCACAGCTCGGCCACGCCCTGCATGTCCTCGTACTGCTCGTTGCCGTCGAGCGAGACGTGGTACGGCCCGTCGATACGGTCGAGCACCGCGGCGATCGCGGCGAGCCGCTCGACGTCGGCGCGCGCATCGCCCGCGACCTTCAGCTTGAAATAGCGGTGGCCGTAGCGCGCGACCACTTCTTCGAGCGTCTCCGGCAGACCGTCGTCAACGCGCTGCGTCTGGTCGGCCGCGGTGATCGGATCGACCAGTCCGACGGTATGGCGCGCCGCGACCGTCGCACGCGGCTTGAGCGTGGCGAAGAAAGCTCCCAGATCGAGCCCTTCGAAGCTGCCGGCGCCGACCAGGTTGGTCCGCAGCGCGCGATAGAAGGACACGCCGAGGGCGCGGCACAGCGCATCGAGCAGCGCGCGATCAAGGAGCGCCGGACCGTAGTTCTCGGCCAGGCCGCGACCGGGCGAAGCATGCGCCCAGGCGGTGCGCGCCTCGTGGCCGAGGTAGGCCCCGCGCGCGTTCGCCAGCGAGCGGCGCAGCTGCTGGTAGTTGTCTTCGTTCGTGAGCGCCGGGTCCTTGTCGAACCACTTCGGCGCCAGCAGCTCGGCGGCCGCGCCTTCGGCCTCGCGGCCGTCTTCCAGCCGGATGCGGGCGCGGGCGAAGGCCTGCGGCGCCTCGGTCAGCGTCACCACGCCGAAGCGGAACGGCATGCGCAGGCGCACATCGCGCTCGAACAAGCCGACTTCGGTGACGCGGAACCGCGGCGCGGCTTGACGCGAGGACAAGTGCGTTCCTATGATCCGATTTAACCGTTTCGTTAATTTTCGGCGGAGCCCCGATGCCGAGTCAAGAACGGCGCCTGACCGGCGTCATCGCCTACTACGTGCCGAGCGCACTGGTGATCCTCGGCCTGCTGGTCGCGTGGCAGTTGGCGGTGGACCTCGGCGGCATCAAGGAATACATCCTGCCCTCGCCGGCGGCGGCGATCAGAGCCTACTTCCTGCCCAACTATCAGTGGACGGCGAACTTTCTGGCCACCTTTTACGCCACGCTCGGCGCGTTCGCCCTGTCCGCGGTTCTCGGCATCGTCCTGGCGGTGGTGATCGTCTGGAACGGCATGCTGATGCGCACCGTGATGCCGGTGCTGATCCTGTTCAACACGCTACCCAAGATCGCGCTCGCGCCGCTGTTCGTCATCTGGCTGGGCTACGGCATCTGGCCGAACATCGTCATCGGCACCACCATCGCCTTCTTTCCGATGGTGGTGAATACCGCGGTGGGCCTGGCCACCGCCGAGCCCGAGATGCTGGAGCTGGTGCGATCGCTGAAGGCCTCGCGCTGGCAGGTGTTCGCCAAGATCCGCTTTCCGAACGCCGTGCCCTACATCTTCACGGGATTGAAACTGAATGCCACCATGAGCGTGATCGGCGCCATCGTCGGCGAGTTCGTCGCCTCCGAGCGCGGCCTCGGTTCGCTTATCATCACCGGCGGCGTGACGCTGCAGACGCCGTCGATCTTCGCCGCGCTGATCCTCATCTCGGTGCTCGGTCTGGCGCTCTACGGCCTGGTGGTCGCCGTCGAGCGCGTGGTCGCGCCCTGGGTATTCCGCGAACAAGCCGCAAGCTGAGCCATTTACAAGGAGACTTCAATGAAGCGCCTGCACGCCGTCCTCGCCATCCTCACCGCCGCGCTCGCGCTGCCGGCCGCCGCCGAGGACAAGTTTTCCCTGCAGCTCAACTGGTTCCACCTCGCCGACCATTCGCCGATCTACCTGGCGCTCAAGCGCGGCTACTACAAGGAGGAGGGCATCGACCTCACGGTCCTGCGCGGCTCGGGCTCGGGCGACGCCGCGAAGAAGATCGACCTCAAGCAGAGCGACCTCGGCATCGCCGACGCGCCCACGGTGATCACCGCCATCTCCAAGGGCGCCGACCTGAAGATCGTCGCCGTCGTCTTCGACAAGGCCGGCAACAACATCTTCTTCAAGAAGAGCGCCAACATCCGCACGCCGCAGGACCTGATGGGCAGGAAGATCGCCGCGCCGCCGGCCGACTCGCACCGCATCCTGTGGCCCGCATTCGCCGCCATCAACAATCTCGACCCGAACGGCATCACCATGGTCAACGTCAAGCCCGAGGGCAAGCAGGCGATCGTCGCCGCCGGCGAGGTCGACGGCTCGTTCGACCTGTACACCAGCTTCGCCATCTGGGAGAAAGTGCTCGGCAAGGGCAACGTCGGCCACCTCTTGTGGGCCGACTACGGCCTGCCGATCTACGGCCATACCTACTTCGTCAACACCGCGCTCGAAAAGAGCAACCCGAAGCTGATCGAGCGCTTCCTGCGGGCGACGCACAAGGGCTGGCGCGACGCGCAGGTCAATCCGCGCGAGGCAATCGACGCCATGGCCGCCGCGGTGCCGGGACTGGACGTCGAGGCCCTGTTCAACACCACGCCGCAGATCATGGACCTGTGCATCACCGAGCGCTCGCGCAAGCACGGCATCGGCTGGATCGAGAAGGACCTGATGCAGCGCACGATCGACATCACCTTTGCGCAGAACAAGCCCGAGCGGCCGGTGAACGTGGATGACGTCTTCACCAACGCCTACAACTCGAAGATCATGCCCCTGCAGTAGGCACTTCGAGCCGCGAGCGCTGGCGCCCTGCGGCGTCGAAGTTGGATGGCGCGAGCCAGCGCTCGTAGGCGGCGCGGATTCGCGGCCAGTCGCGATCGAGCATCGCGAACCAGGCGGTGTCGCGGTTCTCGCCCTTGGTCCACATGTGCTGGCGGAACACGCCCTCGAAGGTGAAGCCGAAGCGCAGCGCCGCCCGCTTCGAGGGCTCGTTCAGGTCGTTGCACTTCCATTCGAAGCGCCGGTAGCCGAGGTCCTCGAACACGTATTGGGCCGCGAGGTAGAGCGCTTCGGTGGCGACGCGCGTGCGCGCGATGGCCGGCCCCCAGAGGATGTTGCCGATCTCGATCACGCCGTGCTCGGGCGTGATGCGCATGAAGGTCTGGCGGCCGCCGGCAATCCCGTTCGCCTTGTCGACCACGGCGTGGAACAGCGGATCCTCCGATTTCGCCTTTTGCGCGATCCACGCCTTCAGATCCGCGCGGTCCTGCGGCGGCACGTCAAACAGGTAGTCGAAGCTCTTCGCGTCGGCAGACGCCGCCAGCAGGCCGTCGGCGTGCGCAAGCGCGAGCGGCTCGAGGCGCGCATAGCGCCCCTCGAGCAGCACGCGCGCGGGGCGCGGGCACGGCAGCTTTGGCGTCATTCCAGCGCCTCGAGAATGCCGCGCACGTAGCCGATGGCGCGCGCCGCGGCGCCCGGACCGTCGGGCACGTAGTCGAACGGCTCCACGGCCACCACGCCGTCGTACTGACCGGCGGCCT
>JBDTMD010000124.1:0-6049 GCA_039934435.1 Burkholderiales bacterium | reverse complement strand
AGCGGCTCCTGGCGCAGCTCGGGCTCGAGCCGGCGGCCGCGGGCTACATGGGCGACGACCTGCCCGACCTGCCGGTGCTGGCGCATTGCGGCTTCGCTTGCGCACCGCCCGGTGCGCACGAGCTCGCGCTGCGGCGCGCGCACTACGTGGCTGACGCGCCCGCTGGCGCCGGCGCCGCACGCGAAGTGTGCGAATACGTGCTGGTGGCCCAGGGCCGCCTGGAAAACGCGCTGGCGAGGTACCTGGCGTGAAACTGTCGGCCACGCGCCTGTTCCCACTCGTTCTGATGCTGGCGCTCGCCCTGCTCAGCTTCTGGCTCGAGCGCACGTCGCGCAAGCAACCGGTGGCCGCGGTGCAGGTGCGCCACGATCCCGATTACAGCGCGGAGCAGTTCACCGTCACCGATTTCAGTCCTGCCGGGGCTCCCACCTCAAAGCTGTCGGCCGCCAAGATGGTGCACTACGCGGATGACGACAGCACCGATTTGCTGGCGCCGCGGGTCGTGGAATCCAAGCCCGGGCAGCCGCGGCTCCACCTGAACGCCGACCGCGGCACCCTGTCGCGCGACGGCGCGGAGCTGTTCCTGCACGACAACGTCGTGCTGTTGCGCGAGCCCGCGGCCGACATTGGCGAGAGCCGCATGCAGACCAGCTTCCTGCACGTGATCCGCGCCCGTTCGCTGGTACGCACCGATCGCGAGGTGACGATCACCGAGCGCGGCCGCTCGCTCGTCGGGCTGGGCATGGAGTACGACAACGATTCGCGCCAGCTGTCGCTGCATGCCCAGGTGCATGGCAGTTTCGAGGCGCAGAAGTGAGGCGCCGGCGTGATGCCATCGCCGTGGCCATTGCGCTCGCCGCAATGTCCGCCTTTCCGGCCAGGGCCGAAAAGGCGGATCGGGAAAAGCCGACCCAGGTCGAGGCGAATCGGATGACCTCCGACGAGGCGCGGCGCATCAGCATCTTCGAGGGCAACGTGGTGCTCACCAAGGGCACGATGCAGCTGAAGGCCGAGCGCATCGTCGTGCGTCAGGACGCCGACGGCTTCCAGTACGCCTCGGCCACCGGCAGCCCGGTGCGCTTTCGCCAGAAGACCGACCCGCGCGACGGCGCCGAGGGCGTGTGGATCGAGGGCGAGGCGGGCCGCGTCGAGATCGATGAGAAAAACGAGCGCGTCGAGCTGCGCGAGATCGCGCGCGTGACGCGGGACAAGGACGAGGTGCGCGGCAGCTACATCCTCTACGACCAGCGCTCGGAGTTCTTCTCGGTAACCAGCGGCAAGGACGAGCCCGGGTCGCGCGTGCGCGCCGTGATCCAGCCGAAGGCGCCCGAGGCGGACGCGCCCGCAACCAAGCCCGCGACCGGCAAGCCCGGGGCGAAGAAGTGAGCCTGCTGCGCTGCGAGCGCCTGCGCAAGCGCTACAAGTCGCGCGCCGTGGTGCAGGACGTGTCGCTCGAAGTCTCGAGTGGCGAGGTGGTCGGTCTGCTCGGCCCGAACGGCGCCGGCAAGACCACCTGCTTCTACATGATCGTCGGCCTGATCGCCGCGGACTCGGGCCGCATCCACCTCGAGGGTCGCGAGCTTACCCACCTGCCGATCCACGCGCGCGCGCGCCTTGGCATTTCCTATCTGCCGCAGGAGAATTCGGTGTTCCGCAAGCTGTCGGTGGAGGAAAACGTACAGGCGGTGCTCGAGCTGCAGGGGCTGGCGCAGGCCGAGATCGAGGCCCGGCTGCAGGAGCTGCTCAAGGACCTGAACATCGCGCACCTGCGCAAGCACGCGGCGCTGTCGCTGTCGGGCGGCGAGCGCCGGCGCCTGGAGATCGCCCGCGCGCTCGCCACGCGGCCGGCCTTCATCCTGCTCGACGAGCCGTTCGCGGGCGTCGACCCGATCGCCGTACTCGACATCCAGCGCATCATCCGCTTCCTCAAGGAGCGCGCCATCGGCGTGCTGATCACCGATCACAACGTGCGCGAGACGCTCGGCATCTGCGACCGCGCCTACATCATCAATGAAGGCGCGGTCCTCGCCTCCGGGCACCCGGAGGAGATCGTCTATAATGACAGCGTGCGCCGGGTCTACCTCGGCGAGCATTTCCGCATGTAAGCCGCGGACCCCGCAGTCTCCCCGCCTCCATGAAGCCCACCCTGCAGTTCCGGCTCTCGCAGCACCTCACGCTGACGCCGCAGCTGCAGCAATCGATCCGCCTGCTGCAGCTCTCCACGGTCGAGCTGAACCAGGAAATCGAGCGCATGCTGGCGGAAAATCCGATCCTCGAGCGCGAAGACGTCGAAGGCGACGCACAAGCGGCATTCACGCCGCCGCGCGATGCGACGCAGAGCGCCGGCGATGCCGCCACGCAGGCTGCGGATGAAGACACCGTCGAGCGGCCGGAGGACTGGCTGGCCGGGATCGCCGCGGCCGCGGCGCGCGGCGACGACGACGAGGAAGGCGATCGTTCCTTTACCGCGCCCGACACGCCGACGCTGCGCGATCACCTCAACCAGCAGCTCACCCTCACCGGCATCGGCGAACGCGACCGCGCGCTGGTGGCGCTGCTGATCGATGTGCTCGACGACGACGGCTACTTGACGCAGCCGCTCGAGGAGATCGCCGCGCTGTTTGCCGCCGAAGCCGAAGTCGACCTCGAGGAGCTCGGCATCGCCCTCAAGCACCTGCAGAACCTGGAGCCCGCGGGCGTCGGCGCGCGCTCGCCCGCCGAATGCCTGCTGCTGCAGCTGCGCGCGCAAGCCGCGCACCCGGCCTGCGCCCTCGCCGGCGAGATCGCCGGCAAGCACCTCGAGCTGCTCGCCGCCCGCGATTACACGCGCCTGCGTAGCCTCACCGGCGCGCAGGAGGAAGCGCTGCGCGCAGCGCAAAAGCTCATCCAGAGCCTCAACCCGCGTCCCGGGGCGGCGTTCGCGCGCATCGAAACGCGCTACATGATCCCGGATGTGATCGTGCGCAAGACGCGTAATGTGTGGCGCGCCAGCCTCAATCCCGACGCCATGCCGCGCCTGCGCATCAACCGCCTGTACGCCGACCTCGCCGGCAGCGCGCGCAACGGCAACAACGCGCTCGCCACGCAACTGCAGGAGGCGCGCTGGCTGATCAAGAACGTGCAGCAGCGCTTCGACACCATCCTGCGCGTGTCACAGGCGATCGTCGACCGCCAGCGCCACTTCTTCGAGCACGGCGAGGTGGCGATGCGGCCCCTGGTGCTGCGCGAGATCGCCGAGACCCTCGGCCTGCACGAAAGCACCATCTCACGCGTCACGACGCAGAAATTCATGGCTTCGCCGCGCGGCACCTTCGAGCTGAAGTACTTCTTCAGCAGCCAGCTCGCCACCGATGCCGGCGGCGCCACGTCCTCGACCGCGATTCGCGCCCTCATCAAGCAACTGGTGAGCGCCGAGGACGCACGCGCGCCGCTATCGGACGCGCGCATTGCGCAGATCCTCGGCGAGCAGGGCATCGTCGTGGCGCGCCGCACGATCGCCAAATACCGGGAATCATTGCAGATCCCGCCGGTCAACCAGCGTAAGAGCCTCTAGGAAGGAACACATGAACCTCAACCTCAGCGGTCACCACCTCGAGATCACGCCGGCGCTGCGCAGCTACGTGGAAGGCAAGCTCGCCCGCGTCAAGCGCCATTTCGACCACGTGATCGATGTGCACGTGGTGCTGTCGGTGGACAAGCTCAGGCAGAAAGCCGAGATCACCCTGCACGTGCGCGGCAAGGACATCCATTGCGCCTGCGAGGAACAGGACCTGTACGCCGCCATCGACCTCGTGACCGACAAGATCGACCGCCAGGTGCTGAAATACAAGGCCAAGCGCAGCGGCAAGCCGCACGAAGCGCTCAAGCGCGCTGACAATGTTTGACTCCGGCCCCGGTCGCCACGGCGGGCGCCGCCTTGGGCTATAATCCGCGCCCTCTGCTGCGCTGCGGCGCCAGCACCGAAACATGAGTCTGGTCGCAAAACTTCTTCCGCCCACCAACGTCCTGCTCGATCTTCAGGTTTCGAGCAAGAAGCGCCTGTTCGAGCAGGTGGGACTGATGTTCGAGAACCACAACGGCATCGGCCGCAGCCTGGTTTTCGACAGCCTGTTCGCGCGCGAGCGCCTGGGCTCCACCGGCCTCGGACAGGGCGTGGCCATTCCCCACGGACGCATCAAGGGATTGAAGGACGCGCTTGGCGCGTTCGTGCGGCTCGCGCAGCCGGTGCCGTTCGACGCGCCCGATGCCAAGCCGGTGACGCTGCTGTTCGTGCTGCTGGTGCCCGAGCAGGCCACCGAGAAGCACTTGCAGATCCTGTCGGAGCTCGCCCAGATGTTCAGCGACCGCGCGCTGCGCGACGCCATGACCGGCGCCGCGGACGCGGCCGCCCTGCACCAGCTGATCGCCGCGTGGCAGCCCGATGCAGCAGGTCAACGTCAAGCGGTTGCATGAGGACAACCGCGAGGCGCTCGCCCTGGCGTGGATCGCCGGGCGCGACGCCGAAACGTCCGTGCGCCGCGAGCCGGCGGCCTCGGCCGCGCTGATCGGTCACCTCAACCTCACCCATCCCAACCGCATCCAGGTCGCGGGCGCCGACGAGGCCGCCGCGCTCGACAGCCTTGCCGAGAAGCTGTTCGCCGCCGCGCCGGCCGCGCTGATCCTCGCCGACGGCCTCGCGGCGCCGCAGGCGCTGCGCGATCGCGCGGAGCGCTGCGCGACGCCGCTGTTCACCACGCCGCTACCGGCGACGCGCGTCATCGAGAAGCTGGCGCGCTACCTGGCGAAGGCGCTCGCCGAGCGCACCGAGCGCCATGGCGTGTTCATGGACGTCCTCGGCATGGGCGTGCTGATCACCGGCGATTCGGGCGTCGGCAAGAGCGAGCTCGGGCTGGAGCTGATCAGCCGCGGCCACGGTCTGGTGGCCGACGACATGGTGGAGATTTCGCGGCTCGCGGCCGACACGCTCGAGGGGCGCTGCCCGCCGGTGCTCAAGGATTTCATCGAGGTGCGCGGGCTCGGGCTGCTCGACGTGCGCACCATCTTCGGCGAGACGGCGGTGCGGCCGAAGATGAAGCTCAAGCTCATCGCCCACCTCGACAAGCCCGTCGCCGCCGGCAGCCGCGATGTCGCCGAGCGCCTGCCGCTCGCCGAGCAATCCGAGGAAATACTCGGCGTCACGGTGAGGAAGGTCGTCATTCCGGTGGCCGCCGGGCGCAACCTCGCCGTGCTGCTCGAGGCGGCGGTGCGCAACTACATCCTGCAATTGCGCGGCATCAACTCGGGCGCCGAGTTCGTGGCGCGGCAAAAGCGCGCCATGGACGGCGACTGAGCGGCGCTGCGTGCAGATCGTCCTCGTCAGCGGGCTATCGGGCGCCGGCAAAAGCATCGCGCTCGATGTGCTCGAGGACGCCGGCTATTACTGCGTCGACAACCTGCCGGCGACGCTGCTGATGGACGTGGTCGGCTTCCTCGCCGACGCCGGGCACGAGCGCGTGGCGTTGTCGGTCGACGCGCGCAGCGCGGCGCTCGCGGCGCTGCCCAAGAGCGTCGCGCGCCTGAAGGCCGACGGCGCCGATTGCCGCCTGCTGTTCCTCGAGGCGGCGGCGCCGACGCTGGTGCGCCGCTTTTCGGAAACGCGCCGCCGCCACCCGCTCACCGTGGAGGGGCTGACGATTGCCGAGGCGATCGAGCGCGAGCGCGCGCTGCTGGGCGAGATCGCCGAGCTCGGCCACCGCATCGACACCAGCGAACTGCAACCCAAGGTGCTGCGCAACTGGATCCGCGACCTGCTGGGGCTGGGCGCCGGCCGGTTGGCGCTGCTGTTCGAGTCGTTCGCGTTCCGCGACGGCATTCCTCTCGACGCGGACTGGGTGATCGACGCCCGCCTGCTCCCCAACCCGCACTATGACACCGCGCTGCGCCCGCTCACCGGCCGCGATGCGGCAGTGATCGCCTACCTCGACCAGCAGGAAGTGGTGCAGCGCTTTCTCGAGGACTTGCGCGCGTTCTTTGCACGCTGGCTGCCCGACGTGGTGAAGGAGAACCGCAG
>JBDTMD010000123.1:0-6054 GCA_039934435.1 Burkholderiales bacterium | reverse complement strand
AACTTGTGGCGGGTCGCCGCCGGCGGGTTGCGGGCGGTGATCAGAACCTCGCAGCCCTCGTCGGCGAGCGCGCTCGCGCAGGCCCAGCCGATGCCTTTCGAGCCGCCGGTCACCAGCGCGCGTTTGCCCTTAAGATTGAGCTCCATCGTCCGACAAGTCTACCAACATGGCCCACGTCACAACCAAGGACGGCGTGAAACTGCACTACGAGGAGGCGGGCAGCGGCACGCCGATCGTCTTCGTGCACGAGTTCGCTGGCGACCTGCGCAGCTGGGAGCCGCAGTTCGCGCACTTCTCGCGCCGCTACCGTTGCATCGCCTACAACGCGCGCGGCTACCCGCCCTCGGACGTCCCCGAGGGCATGGAGCGCTACTCGCAGGAGCTCGCGCGCGACGACGTGCTCGCGGTCCTGGACGGACTGAAGATCAAGCAGGCCTACATCGTCGGACTGTCCATGGGTGGCTTTGCCTCGCTGCATTTCGGCATCAAGTACAGCGCGCGGGCACTCGGCCTGGTGGTCGCCGGCTGCGGCTATGGCGCGCAGCCGGAAAAGCGCGAGGAATTCCAGCGCTCTTCGCGCGCCAACGCCAAACTGATACTCGAGGAGGGCATGGCGAAGTTCGCCGCCACTTACGGCCACAACGCGACGCGGCTGCCGTTGCGGGACAAGGATCCGCGCGGCTTCGCGCTGTACATCCGGTACCTCTCGGAGCACTCGGCCCAGGGCTCGGCCAACACCATGCTCGGCTACCAGGCGCGCCGGCCCTCGCTTTACGACCTGAAGAAGGAAATGGCGGGCATCACGGCGCCGACGCTCGTCGTCTGCGGCGACGAGGACGACGCCACGCTCGAGCCAGGCCTGCTGATGAAGCGCACCATTCCGAAGATGGGGCTGGTGGTGCTGCCGCGCAGTGGGCACGGTCTCAACCTCGAAGACCCGGCGTTGTTCAACCGCATCGTCGAGGATTTCTTCCACCAGGTGGAAAGCGGGCGCTGGGCATGAGCGCCGGGCAGCTGGGGGTCGAAAAGCGCGGCGTCGTGGGCTGGATCGTGTTCGACCAGCCGGCGAAGAAGAACGCCATCAACGACGCCATGTGGCGCGGCATTCCCGAGGCGATGGCGCGCTTCGACGCCGACGCCGAAGTGCGCTGCGTTGCCTTTCGCGGCGCGGGTACCGAGGCCTTCGCCGCCGGCGCCGACATCTCGGAGTTCGCCAAGATTCGCGCGCAGCGCTCCGCCGTCGGCGCATACGACGGGCTGCTCGATCGTGTGCTGCATTCGATTCAGGATTCGCGCAAGCCATCGGTGGCCCTGATCCACGGCTTTTGCATGGGCGGCGGCCTCGAGGTCGCGCTCGCCTGCGATCTGCGCTATTGCGGGGCTTCGGCACAGTTCGGTATCCCGGCGGCGAAGCTCGGCCTCGCCTACAACGTCGAGGGCCACAAGCGCCTGCTGGAGACGGTGGGCCACGCTTGGGCGCGCGAGATCATGTTCCTCGGCCGGCGCTATCCCGCCGCCGAAGCTCTGACGATGGGACTGGTCAACCGCGTGCTGCCGGACGCGGAGCTCGAAGCCTTCGTCGAGGGCGTAATCGCGACGCTGTGCGAGAACGCGCCGCTCAGCATCGCCAACTCCAAGACCATCCTCGAGGAGTACGCGAAGTCCGCCGGCACCGCCGATCTGGACAGGATGCGGGCGGCGATCGAGCGCTGCGCGCAAAGCGGCGACTACGAAGAGGGCAGGCGCGCGTTCATGGAAAAGCGCAAACCCGCGTTCAAGGGACGTTGACCATGAAGATCCAGTCGATCTGCGCGCGTGCGGTCGCGGCGCCGATGAGGCGGCCGCTCGCCACCAGCACCGGCGCGCTGACGGTAGCTTCGCTTCTGCTCCTCGATCTGCAAACCGATGACGGCATCGTAGGCCGCTCGTACCTGTTCGGCATCGGTCAGCACAATCTCAAGCCGATTGCGGCGCTGGTCGAGGCGATGGCGGAGATGTTGAAGGGCGACGAAGTCGCGCCATTCGATATCGAAAAGAAACTGCGCGCGCGCTATACGCTGCTCGGCGTGCACAACATGATTTTGTTCGCGATGTCGGGTATCGACATGGCGGCCTGGGACGTGCTCGGCCAGGCGCAGCGCCTGCCGCTGGTGCGGCTGCTTGGCGGCACGCCGCGCCCGATTCCGGCCTACAACTCCAAGGGCCTGGGCATCATGCCGCTCAAGCCCCTGGCGAAGGAGGCGACCGAGCTGGTCAAGGAAGGCTTTTCGGCGGTGAAGCTGCGGCTCGGCCGCCCGCACGCGGTCGACGACCTCGCGGCGCTGCGCGCGGTGAAACAGGCGATCGGCCCGCGCATCACGCTGATGGTCGACTTCAATCAGGGCCTCAGCGTGGCGGAGGCGCTGAAGCGCGGGCGCATGATCGACGAGGAAGGCGGCGTGCACTGGATCGAGGAGCCGGTGCGTGCAGACGATTTCGCCGGCAACGCGCGCATCGCACGCGAGGTGGCGACGCCGATCCAGATCGGCGAGAACTTCATGGGCCCCGAGCAAATGGCACAGGCCCTGGCGGCCGCGGCCTGCGATTACGCCATGCCCGATGTGCAGAGGATCGGCGGCGTCACCGGCTGGATGCGCGCGGCGGCGCTGGCGCAGTCCGCCGGCATGGAGATGTCGAGCCACCTGTTTCCGGAAACGAGCTGCCATCTGCTGGCGGTGACCCCGACCTGCCACTGGCTCGAGTACGTGGACTGGGCGGACGCGATCCTCGAGGAACCGGTGCAACTGAAGAATGGCCACGTGACGATTCCCGACCGGCCGGGCCTCGGCATGCGCTGGGACGAAAAGGCGGTGAAGAAGTACCGGCTGTGATGTTCACCCGCCACCACGCGCACTGGCCGCCGGGCGTGCCGAAGACGC
This sequence comes from Burkholderiales bacterium, assembly GCA_039934435.1. Taxonomy (GTDB): domain Bacteria; phylum Pseudomonadota; class Gammaproteobacteria; order Burkholderiales; family SG8-39; genus JAABQT01. Next base: position 3,136 of record JBDTMD010000123.1, on the reverse strand, counting down.
TCGCGGTGCCGCGCACCAGCCTTTACTTCAACCTCGAGGTGAGCGCGCGCCGCTACCCGGAAAAGGCGGCGCTGCACTACTACGGCACCGACGTTAGCTACGCGGAGCTGCAGCGCTCGGCAGAGGCGCTCGCGGGTTACCTGCAGCGCGCCTGTGGCGTGCGCCGCGGCGACCGCGTGCTGCTCTATACCCAGAACTGCCCGCAATTCGTCATTGGCTACTACGCCATCCTGCGCGCCGACGCCATCGTCGTGCCGGTCAATCCGATGAACAAGCGCGACGAACTCGCGTACTACATCGATGATTCGGATGCGCGCGTGATCGTCAGTACTCAGGATCTGCACGGCGAAATCGAACCGCACCTGGGCAAGGGGCTCGCGCAGTGCGTGCTGGGGACCTATTCCGACTACCTGCGCCGCGATACCGACCTCAACGTGCCGGATCTGGTGCGCGCGCCGCGAAGCGCGCTGGCGAACTGGAGTGCGGCCCTGACCGCGGGGCACGCGCCTTCGCCGCACGCCGCCGGTCCCGACGACATCGCCGCGCTGCCCTATACCTCGGGCACCACCGGACACCCCAAGGGCGCGATGCTTTCGCATTCGAACCTGCTCGCCACCAGCACCGGCGCCTGCGCCTGGATCCAGTCCTCGAGCGAAGCCGTGGCCCTGGGCGTGCTGCCGCTTTTTCATCTCACGGGCATGCAGGCGAACATGAACGTGCCAATTCAGCTCGGGGCCACATCGGTGCTGATGACGCGCTGGGATCGCGATGTTGCGGCCGAACTGATCCAGCGCAATCGCGTCACCAGCATCACGGGCATCACCACCATGATCGTGGACTTCCTCGCCAACCCGAACCTGCCGAAGTACGACCTGTCGTCGCTGGTGCGCATTGGCGGCGGCGGCGCGGCGATGCCCGAGGCGGTGGCCGCGCAGCTGCAGGCGAGGACCGGCCTGCCGTTCATCGAGGGCTACGGCCTGACCGAAACCTCGGCGCCCTCGCATGCCAATCCGCCGCATCGCCCCAAGCGCCAGTGCGCGGGGATCCCCTACTTCGATACGGATTCGCGCATCATCGATCCGGTCACGTTCAAGGAACTCGGGTCGGGCGAGGTGGGCGAGATCATCACGCACGGACCGCAGGTGTTCCAGGGCTACTGGAAGCAGCCCAAGGCAACGGCCGACGCTTTTCTCGAGCACGACGGCAAGAAGTTCTTCCGCACCGGCGACCTCGGTTATTTCGATGAGGACGGCTACTTCTTCATCACCGACCGGCTCAAGCGCATGATCAACGCCTCGGGCTACAAGGTGTGGCCGGCGGAAGTCGAGTCGATGCTGTACGCGCATCCCGGCATCCAGGAGGCCTGCGTGATCGGCACGCGCGACGCGCACCGCGGCGAGACGGTGAAGGCGGTGGTGGTGCTCAAGCCCGCTGCGCGCGGCCGGGTCAGCGAGGCCGACGTCATCCTCTGGGCGAAGGAGCACATGGCGGCGTTCAAGTACCCGCGGGTGGTGGAGTTCGTGGAGCAGCTGCCCAAGACCGGTACCGGCAAGATCTTCTGGCGCAAACTGCAGGAGGAGGAGAACAGGCGATCTGCAGCGAGCTGACTCGCGCGCCTGCTAGAACAGCTGCGTCCCCAGCCACCACGCGAGTCCGGCCATGAAGGCGGTGCAGGGGATCGTCAGCACCCAAGCCCAGACGATGTTCCCGGCGACGCCCCAGCGCACCGCCGAGGTCGATTGGGCCGAGCCCACGCCGACGATCGCGCCGGTGATGGTGTGCGTAGTCGACACGGGAATACCGAACGCCGTCGCGATGAACAGCATCGCCGCGCCGCCAGTCTCGGCGCAGAAGCCCCCGACCGGCTTCAGCTTGGTGATGCGCTGGCCCATGGTCTTGACGATGCGCCAGCCGCCGAGCGCGGTGCCGAGCGCGATGGTCACGTAGCAGGCCACCACCACCCAGATCGGCACCGGATCCTTCGCGCCGAGGTAGCCGGCGGCGATCAGCAGCATCCAGATGATGCCGATGGTCTTCTGCGCGTCGTTGCCGCCGTGGCCCAGGCTGTACAGCGATGCGGATACGAGCTGCAGGCGCCGGAACCAGCGGTCGACGCGTGAGGGCGTCGAGCGCACGAACAGCCAGCTTACGGCGAGCATCAACAACGCGCCGAATACCATGCCCATCAGCGGGGCGATGAGGATGAACGCGCAGACCTTCAGGATGCCGGCGGGAACCAGCGCCCAGGTCCCCGCCTTGGCTACTGCGGCCCCGACCAGCCCGCCGATCAGCGCATGCGAGGACGAGGACGGCAGGCCGTACACCCAGGTGACCACGTTCCAGATGATGGCGCCCACCAGCGCGCCGAATACCAGGTGGTGGTCGACGACGCCCTGGTCGACGATGCCGCGGCCGACCGTGGTCGCCACCTTGAGCTGGAACACGAACAGCGCGGCGAAATTGAAGAACGCCGCCATCATCACCGCCTGGTAGGGCTTGAGCACCCGCGTCGACACCACCGTGGCGATCGAATTGGCCGCGTCGTGAAAGCCGTTCATGAAATCGAAGGCGAGCGCGATCAGCACGAGCATGACCACCATCCCCAGCGAGATCGACGCAGCCTCCATCGCCTAGGAGTTTTCCAGTACGATGCCTTCGACGACGTTGGCGACGTCCTCGCAACGGTCGGTGATCGTCTCCAGCAGGTCGTAGATCATGCGCATCTTCATTACCTGCTTGAGGTCGCTCTCCTCGCGGAACAACTTGGACAAGGCCGAGCGCATGACGCGGTCGGCGTCGGATTCGAGCCGGTCGATCTCCTGGCACAGCTTGAGGATCGCGTCCGGGCGCTTGACATTGGTGAGCAGCCCGACGACGGTCTGCACCCGCTCGCAACACATGCGGCAGATGTCCGCGAGCTGTTTCGCCTCCGGCGTGACGCGGCGCAGATCGTACAGCGCCACCGATTCGGCGACGTCCTGGATCAGGTCGAGGATGTCGTCCATGGAGGTGATGAGCTTATGGATCTGATCGCGGTCGAACGGGGTGATGAAGGTCGTGTGCAGGAGGGTGATGCACTCGTGCGTGATCTTGTCCGCCGCACGCTCGGCCGCGTCAATGCGCTGCGCGTGCATAT
>JBDTMD010000122.1:0-6081 GCA_039934435.1 Burkholderiales bacterium | reverse complement strand
CGCCAGGTACACCAACGCGCCGATGGTCAGCGCCCAGCGCAGGCGCGCCTCGGCGATCAGCGGCGGCCGCCGCCAGCGCTGCCCGGCGAGCGCGGTCAAACCATCCCCGCCAAGCGCTCCTCGTCGAGCGCATCGTCGTCGTCGCCATCGGCCATGCGGCGCGTTACGGACGCGGTCCAGTCCTCTTCGCCGTAGATGCGCGTCAGCACCTCGGACGTAAGGCCGGTGGGCGGACCGTCGAATACCACCTTCCCGGCGCGCAATCCCACCACGCGCTGCACGAACAGTTGCGCCAGCTGCACGTCGTGGATGTTGATCACCGCTGCGAGTTGGCGCTCGGCGCACAGTTCGCAGATCAGGCGCATGATCTGGCGCGAGGTCTTCGGATCGAGGCTCGCGGTGGGTTCGTCCACCAGCAGGATCTCGGGCTGCTGCAGCAGCGCGCGCGCGATGCCGACGCGCTGGCGCTGTCCGCCCGAGAGCGCGTCGGCGCGCTTGTCGATCTGCTCCGCAAGTCCCACGCGCTCGAGCGTCGCGTAGGCCATGTCCACCGCACTCTGTGGAAAGCGCCGGAAATAGCTGCGCCAGAAACCGACGTGGCCGAGCTGGCCGGAGAGCACGTTCTCCATCACCGTGAGCCGCTCGACCAGGGCGAACTCCTGGAAGATCATGCCCATGCGCCGCCGCGCGCGGCGCAACGCGCCGCGCCCCAGGTCCGTAATCCCGGTGTCGCCCAGCCGCACTCGCCCCGCGGTGGGCTCGACCAGGCGGTTGACGCAGCGGATCAGCGTCGACTTGCCCGCCCCGGACGGGCCGATCAGCGCCATCACCTGGCCGCCCGGCACCTCCAGGTCGACGTTATCCAGCGCCAGATCGCCGGTGCGATAGCGCTTGGTCAGCCCCTCGAGTCGCAGCATTGACGCTACAGTCTCACTTGCATGAGTAGCTGACGTCGTTCGCCGCGTCGATCTTGCGGATCACGTCCCAGTGCTTCTTGTAGGTGATCGGGATGAACTTCGCCTCGCCGGACTTTTCGAACTCCTTTTTGAGCTCCGAGCCTTCCCAAGGGAACGTGAAGAACGCCTCGCGCACTTTCGCCGCGAGCTCGGGTTTGAGGTTGTAGACGTGCCCGTAGGCGGTGGTGGGGAAAGTCTGCGATTTGTAGACCGACTTGAACTGGTCCTCCTTCACGACGCCGCGCGAGATCATGCGCTTGAGCACCGAGTTGGCGATTGAAGCGGCCGGGTAGTCCTTGTTGGCGACGCCGAGGATCGAATTGTCGTGCTTGCCCGAGAAGGTCGGCTTGTAGTCGGTGCCGGCGATCATGTTGAACTCGGCCTTGAGCAGCGCCGAAGGCGCCTTGAACCCGGAGTTCGAGGTCTGCGCGGTGAAGGCCATGGTCTTGCCCTTGATGTCCTCGACCTTGTTCACGCCGCTGCCCGGGTAGGTGATGATCTCCATTTCGTAGCCGAAGCTGTCGTCAGCGTGCGCCATCATGGCAAAGGGCACCAGCCCGGCGCAGTTCACCGCGAGCGGATTGGAGCCGGTGTTGAACCCGGCGATGTGCAGGCGCCCGGCGCGCATCGCCTCGATTTGCGCGGCGTTGGACTGCACCGGGAAGAACTGCACGCGCTTGCCGGTGAGTTTCTGCATGTGCGCGAGGAACCCGTCCCAGACCTTGGCGTAGACCGCGGGGTCTTCGACCGGCGTATAGGCGAAGATCAGCACCGGCGGGTCGACCAGCTTGCTCGCATCCTTGGGCGTATCGGCGACCAGGTCGCCGTCAGCGTCGCAGAAGCGCGCGTCGAGCGCGCCGTGCGGGCAGTCCTGCGCCAGCGCCGGTCCGGCCAATGCCAGCAGCGCGACTGCTGCAAAAAAGGTTGGGGTGCGCATTGCATGCCTCCTGGGTGAATGACCTTGGAGTGTACTAAGGTCGTCGCCTCGCGCGTCAACGGCGAGTGCCAGGAAAAGGCCTTGGAATCAGCCCCCTGCCCCGCGGCAGGCGGCAATTCGAGCCTGCGGCTTGCGGCCGAAACAAAAAACGTGTTCAATGAAAGCGTTGCAATTCACACCTGAGATCGCGGCTTAAATCACCGCCTGGATGCTAGGAAATCCCGCTCCAGACTCCCCGCTACCGGTCGCCGGTGGCGGCACGTTCCGGCTCCCCAAGCACTGCAGCACGAAGCGGCAGCCTTGCATCCATCGCCAGGACAACGCGCCACGCACAGGAGGTACGCGACCTTGCTAAAACCCTCTGATCGTCCGCTCGACCAACACGAAGAACAAGAACGGACCGCAGCAGCAGCCGAACCCCCCACCGCCATGGCGTCCAAGCCCCGCCCGCAAGCCAGGAAATCCCGCGTCACCAAGCTGTTCGTGCTCGACACAAACGTGCTGATGCACGACCCGGCGAGCCTGTTCCGCTTCGAGGAGCACGACGTCTACCTCCCGATCGGCACCCTCTCGGACGTGGCGCGCAACGCGCGCCAGGCGAGCCGCTTCCTCGACGAGATCGTTTCGGACTCGGTCACCGACATCAAGGCCGGCCTGCCGATCCGCACGCGCGAGCGCCCCGCCACCGGCGGGCGGCTTTACCTGCAGACCGAAGCCATCAACGGCGGCCTGCCCGCGACCTTCGCCGCCGGCAAGACCGACAACCACATCCTGCAGGTCGTGCGGCACCTGCAAAAGGCGGCGCCGCTGCGCCCGGTGATCCTGGTTTCCAAGGACATCAACATGCGCGTCAAGGCGCGCGCCCTCGGCCTCGCGGCGGAGGACTACTTCAACGACAAGGTGCTCGAGGACACCGACCTGCTGTACTCGGGGGTGCGGGCCCTGCCGGCCGACTTCTGGGACACGCACGGCCGCGACATGGAGTCCTGGAAGAAGGAAGGGCACACCTACTACCGGGTGCGCGGGCCGCTGGTGCCGAAGCTGCTGCTGAACGAATTCCTGTTCGACGACTCGGGCGAGCGGCCGCTGTATGCGCTGGTGAAGGAGAAGTCCGGCCGCAGCGCGGTGCTGGAGACCGTGCGCGACTTCACGCACGCCAAGAACTCGGTGTGGGGCATCACGGCGCGCAACCGCGAGCAGAACTTCGCCCTCAACCTGCTGATGGATCCGGAGATCGATTTCGTCACGCTGCTCGGCCAGGCCGGCACCGGCAAGACCCTGCTCGCGCTCGCCTCCGGCCTGACGCTGGTGCTCGACCAGAAGCGCTATACCGAGATCATCATGACGCGCGTCACGGTGCCCCTGGGCGAAGACATCGGCTTCCTGCCGGGCACCGAAGAGGAGAAGATGCAGCCCTGGATGGGCGCGCTCGAGGACAACCTCGACGTGCTCAACGCCACGGACGAATCCGGCGGCGAGTGGGGACGCGCCGCCACCCGCGACCTGGTGCGCTCCCGGATCAAGATCAAGTCGCTCAATTTCATGCGCGGCCGCACTTTCGTCAACAAGTGGCTGATCATCGACGAGGCGCAGAACCTGACGCCCAAGCAGATGAAGACGCTGGTGACGCGCGCCGGACCGGGCACCAAGGTGGTGTGCCTCGGCAACATCGCGCAGATCGACACGCCCTACCTCACCGAGGGCTCCTCGGGCCTGACCTACGTGGTCGATCGGATGAAGGACTGGTCGCACGCCGGGCACGTGACCCTGGCGCGCGGCGAGCGCTCGCGCCTCGCCGACCACGCCGCGACCGCGCTGTAATATCGGCTCCCCGACCGACGCAGGAGTGACGCACGTGGATTGGCTTCGCCCCGCCGTCGCGGCAGTTGCCGCGCTCGCCATCGCGCTGCCCGCCGCCGCGCAGAAGGACCGCAACTACGAGCCGTACGTCGGCCAGGCCGGCAAGGACGTCGTCTGGGTGCCGACCCCGGACGAGGTCGTCGAGCGCATGCTGGCAATGGCCCAGGTCACGGCCGACGACTACGTCGTCGACCTCGGCGCCGGCGACGGCAAGATCGCGATCGCCGCGGTGAGGAAGTACGGCGCCCGCGCCCTGGGCATCGAGTACAACCCCGACATGGCGCGCCACGCGCAGAAAAACATCGAGCGCGCCGGCGTCGCGTCCCGCGCCAGCATCGTGCAGGGCGATATCTTCCTGTCGGATTTCTCGCAGGCGACCGTCATCACCATGTACCTGCTGCCGGCGCTCAACCTCAAGCTGCGGCCGCAGCTCCTCGCCATGCGCCCCGGCACGCGCGTGGTGTCGCATTCCTTCAGCATGGACGACTGGGAGGCCGACGAGGTGTCCAGCCTTGATGGGCGCCGCTGCTACTTCTGGGTGGTGCCCGCCAGCGTCGCCGGCGCCTGGACACTGGAGCTCGGCGGCGGCGGCGCTGCCGGCAGGCTGGAGCTGACGCTCGAGCAGCACTTCCAGAAGATCGAGGGCAGCGTGGCGCTGGGCAACGCAGTAGGCGGGCTGCGCGAGGCGCGCCTGCGCGGTACCAACATCGCCTTCGCCTACGTCGACAACAGCGGCGTACGCCGCGACTTCACCGGGCGCGTGAGCGGCCCGCGCATGGAAGGAGCATTCCGCGCCGACGACGGCACGGCAGGGCGCTGGAGCGCGTTGAAGAAGTAGCGCTAGATTTTCTGGTGCGTGCCGTCGCAGAACGGCCGCTTGCCGGTGTGCTTGCAGCCGCACAGCCAGACCTTCTGCGCCTCCGCCACCGAGAACTTGACCGGCGTGAACGGCCCGCCCTTGTGCGTGCCGTCGCAGAACGGCTGGCTCTTCGACTGCCCGCAGGCGCACCACCAGTAGTCGCCCGGAGCGAGCTCCACGGCGTACGGCGACTTCTGCGGCATCAGCGGCTCGGCCATCGCAGCCTCCAGTGACTGAAGCGACCCGCCGATTCTCTCAAAACGAGCCCGGGTCGGCGAAATTGGCGAAGCGCGTGTGCTGGCCGAGGAACGTGAGCTCGACCTTGCCGATCGGGCCGTTCCTCTGCTTGCCGATGATGACTTCGGCGCGGCCCTTGGCCTCGGGCTTGTCCGGGTGATACACCTCGTCGCGGTAAATGAACAGGATGACGTCGGCGTCCTGCTCGATGGCGCCCGATTCGCGCAGGTCCGACATCATCGGCCGCTTGTCGTTGCGGCTCTCCACCGCGCGCGACAGCTGCGACAGGGCGATGACCGGCACCGCGAGCTCCTTGGCGAGCGCCTTCATCGAGCGCGAGATTTCCGAGAGCTCGGTGGCGCGGTTCTCGCCCGCCTTCGGGTTGCTCGTCGACATCAGCTGCAGGTAGTCGACCACCACCAGGCCGAGCTTGCCGCCGAACTGGCGCCACAGGCGCCGGGCGCGCGTCCTCACTTCGAGCGCGTTGAGCGCCGCGGTCTCGTCGATGAAGATCGGCGCGTCGTGCAGCCGCCCCATGGCCTCCGACAGGTCGTGCCACTCCTGGTCCGACAGCCGTCCGGTGCGCATCTTGTGCTGGTCGACGCGCGCGATCGAGCCCAGCAGGCGCGTCGCCAGCTGCGTGCCGCTCATTTCCATGCTGAACACCGCCACCGGCAGCAGCGTGTTCAGCGCCACGTGCTCGGCGATGTTCAGCGCGAAGGCCGTCTTGCCCATCGACGGCCGCCCGGCGACGATGATCAGGTCGCCCGGCTGCAGGCCCGCGGTCTTCGAGTCGAGGTCGGTGAAGCCGGTCGGCACCCCGGTGACGTCCGAAGGGTTGTCGCGGTGGTACAGGAAGTCGATGCGCTCGAGCACGCGCGCCAGTACCGGCTTGATCTCCTCGAGCCCGGAGCCGTGGCGCGAGCCCGCTTCGCCGATCTCGAGAATCCGCGATTCGGCCTCGTCGAGGATCTGGCCGACGTCCTTGCCCGAGGGGCTGAGCGCGTTCTCCGCGATCTCGGTGGCCACCCGCGCCAGGCGCCGCTGCACGGCGCGCTCGCGCACCAGCTCGGCGTAGCGCCGGATGTTGAGCGCGCTCGGCGTGTTCTGCGCCAGCGCGCCGAGGTAGGCCGGGCCGCCGGTCTTGTCCTTGTCCTCGCTCGCCTCGATCGATTCGAACACCGTGACCATGTCGGCGGGCTTGCCGGCCTCGACCAGCTTGGCGATGTGGC
>JBDTMD010000121.1:0-6087 GCA_039934435.1 Burkholderiales bacterium | reverse complement strand
AAATCGCCGAGGCCGGGATGGTGACGCCGGAGTTGAGGTGACCGACAATGCCGGCGACCTTCGCGTCCACCAGCTTCTGCGCCACGGTGGTGCCGACTTTTGGATCGGCCTGGTCGTCTTCGGCAACCAGCACGAACTTCACTTCCTTGCCGCCGATCTTGGTCTTGGCCGCGTTAGCCTGTTCGATCGCGAGGCGCGCGCCGTTCTCATTGTCCTTGCCCAGGTGAGCGATGCTGCCAGTGAGCGGGCCGGCATGGCCGATCTTGATGTCCGAAGACGCCTCCTGGCCACAGCCTGCGAGCGTAAATGCCGCGGCGATGCCCGCCAGGGCGATGAGTTTCATTTGCATAAGTCCTCCTGGGAAAACTACTTGAGCGAAAGAATCCACTTCACCAGCGCGCGGACGTCAGCGTCCGGCACCTGCGCGTTCGGCGGCATCGGAATTTGGCCCCAGACGCCGCTGCCACCCTGCTTCACCTTTTCGACGAGCATCGCCTCGGCGCCTTTCTGGCCGGCGTATTTTTTCGCCACCTCGGCGTAGGCCGGACCGACGGTCTTGGGTCCTTTGATCACGTGGCAGGCCGTGCAGTTGTATTGCTTGGCGAGCGCCTCGCTCGCCTGGGCCGGAGCCGCGACGGCGAGCGCCAGCGCGGCAACCGAAAGTGCTGAGAATTTCATGGATTTTTCCGCTGGAAATCGGGCCGTCATGCTACCCGAACGCGGCCTGTTTGCAAGCCTCGCGCAGCGCGTCGACGCCATCGATGGGTGGCAGGCAGCTTGTCCCCCGGCAGAGCCAGGCTTGCACCGCCTCCGCGCCCGGCTTGTCGAGCGCCGGCGGCAGCCCTTCGGCGCCGTTCGGGAGCGCGAGAACCAGGGTTCCGGGCAGGTACGCTTGCGCCATGGCTTTGCTCCATTGACTCAATGCGCCCGCGCTGCCGCGCAGGATCGCCGTGGCGGGCGGCTGCAGGATTTCCTCCAGTGCGATCAGCAACATGCCGAATGCCGCGGGGTGCTCGCGCATCGCCGGCTGAAACAGCCGCAGCGTACGTTGCGCGGCGGCGGCAAATTGCGGATCGCCGGTAAGCGCGCCAAGCCGGTTGAGGGCGTAGGCGGCGACGCCATTGCCCGAGGGCGTGGCCTGGTCGTGGCCGGGTTTTGGGCGGTGGATCAGGCGCTCATGATCGCGCGCCGTGAAGAAAAAGCCGCCGGCGTCCCGGTCCTCGAACTGCTCGAGCAGCACGCCCGCGAGCGCTTCGGCGAACTGCAGGTCCTCGGCGCGGTACTCGTCCTGCAACAACTCGATCAGCGCCAAAAGGAGAAACGCATAGTCATCCAGATAGGCATTCAGGTGCGCGCGCCCGTCCTTGTAGGCGGCGCGCAGCCGGCCGTCGCGCCACATGTGCGCACGAATGAACTGCAGCGCGCGCCGCGCCGACGCCACCCATTCGGGTTTGCCGAAGACGCGGCCGGCGTGCGCCATGCCGCGGATCGCCAGCGCGTTCCACGACGCCAGCACCTTCTCGTCGCGTCCGGGGCGCACGCGCTTTTCGCGCGCGGCAAAGAGCTTCGCCTTGGCGGCGGCGAGCGTTGCCGCGCCGCCTTCACGCAGCGGCCGGGCGACGCGCAGATGCCAGTGCCGCCCTTCGAAATTCGGCGGGCCGTCCAGACCGAAATGCGGCGCCAGCGCCTCCCATTCATCGACGCCGAGCAGTGCCCGCACCTCGGCCGCGTCCCAGACGTAGAACTTGCCTTCCTCGTGCTCCGAATCGGCATCCAGCGAAGCGTAGTAGCCGCCCGCGGCGGACTGCATCTCGCGCTCGATCCAGCCAGCGGTCGCGGCGGCGCAGCGTGCGTACAGATCCTCGCCCGTCACCAGCCAGGCGTCGGCGAGCAGCGCCAGCAGCGGCCCGTTGTCGTACAGCATCTTCTCGAAGTGCGGAATCGACCACTGCGCGTCGACGCTGTAGCGGCAGAATCCACCGCCGAGCTGATCGAAGATGCCGCCTTCGCACATGCGCCTGAGCGTCGTGTCGACCATCGCGGCATCGCCCTGGCGCAGGCAGAACTCGAGATCGCTGGCATGCGGAAACTTGGGTGCGCCGCCAAAGCCGCCGTCGCGCACGTCGAAACTTGCGCGCAACGCTTCGAGCGCGGCGCGCAGCGGCGCGCCGTCGAGCGCCGCGTCGGCGGGCGCCGCCCGCGGCAGAAGGCGGGCGAAGGCGAGCGCCAGTTGCTCGCCCTGCTCGTCGATCGCCGCGCGCCGCTCGCGCCACACTTCGGCGATGCGCTCCAGGATCTCGACGAATCCCGGCAAGCCGTAGCGCGCGCTCTTCGGGAAATAAGTGCCGCCCCAGAACGGCGCGCCCTCGGGCGTGAGAAACATGGTGAGCGGCCATCCGCCGCCGCGCTGCGCGAGCATCTGGTGCGCGGTCTGGTAGATCTGGTCGAGGTCGGGGCGCTCTTCGCGGTCCACCTTGATGTTGACGAAATGCCGGTTCATGACGGCCGCCACTTCGGGATCCTCGAAGCTCTCGTGCGCCATGACATGGCACCAGTGGCAGGCGGAATAGCCGACCGACAGCAGGATCGGTCGGTCCTCGGTGCGCGCGCGCTCCAGCGCCTTGGCGTCCCAGGGCTGCCAGTCGACGGGGTTCTCGGCGTGCTGCAGCAGGTAGGGGGAGGTCTCGCCGGCGAGGCGGTTGCTCATGGCCGTTGCAGGATCTGCTCGAGCGTCTCGCGATAGGCCGGTAGCCGGGGCCCGCCAAGCGCCACCGCGCGGCGCGCAGCCGCCAGCGCTTCGTCGCGGCTTCCCTGTTCGATCAGCGCCTGCGCAAGATTGTTCCACGCATCGGCGGCGGCGGGGTGCTGCTCGGCAGCGCGGCGATACGCCGCCGCCGCCGCCGCGAGGTCATGCAAGGCGTAACTGGCGTTGCCCAGGCCGAGCTCGGCGGTCAGGCTTTGCGGCCAGCGCGCGAGCGCCGATTCGTAAGCGCGGCGCGCCGCCGCGGGATGCACGCGCTCCAGCGCGGCCACCGCGGCGATATAGGTCTGTTCCGTGGCGCTTACCGGTACGCGCTCGGGCGGCAGCGCGAGCATGGCCCAATGGCCGCTTCGCGCCCAGGTGTACTCGAAAGTGTCAAGGCTCATCTCCTGTCGGCGCGTGACGCCGGAACGCAAGATGAGAATACGCTCGTCAAGGTCGTAACCGATGGCTACCGCGTAGTGCCACAGCGGAAACCACGCCAGCGCGAGGTTCTGCAGCACCAGCACGGGATTGCCGGCGGCGATTTCGCCGAGCAGTGCTTCGAGATCCGGCGTGAGCGGGTAAGCGACGAGGCCTTGGCGCCTGGTCCCCGCCAGCATCTCGGCCTGCAGCGAACCTTTGCGGCCCGGCAGGTAGACCTGCGGCACCAGCGACTCGGGCGTCGCCTCGCGCCCGGCATGCTGCAGCACTGCGGCCAGCGACGCGGGTCCGCACTGATAGTCCTGCTGCGCGAAGAACGGCACCGAGGCGATCTCGGCCGCGCCGGGCAGGCCCGCGGGACGCCGCGCGACCAGCGCCGAGACCTGCGGCGCGGCGCAACCGGCAAGCAGCGCGGCCGCCAAAATGAAAACCCCCGCCGCAGCGGGGGCCATGAACCACCTCATGCGCGCTCAGCGCGAGGAGCGCGTGAACGGGAAGACCTTGGTGTAACCCATGATGTCGGTGAACAAAAGCACGAGAAACGCGATCAGCGCGACGCCAAGGACGTCGATTCCCCCCGCGGGCAGCTCATCCAACTGCGCGGCCAGTTGCGCGGCCTCCTCGTCCGATAGCGCGGCGACCCGCGCCCGGGCGGCGCTGGCATCCACGCCCAGGCCCTTCAATTGCGCCTGTACCTCGCTGCGCTCGAGCAGGCTGACAAGCCGTTCGCGCTCCACGCCCGTCACTATGGTGTCCGTGCTTACAATTCCGGCCAGGGCGGGCACGGGGACGACCATGCTACCCATGCAAACTATCAACACACCAGCCAGCAAGCGGCGAAATCGACCTGTCATTGTGTGGTTCTCCTATCGGGGGTGGCGAATTGAAAAGACTAGTCTGCGCTCATGCGCAGCGTCAACCCGGGCTTGTCGGCAGGTCACGACAGCGCGGGGGCTGAGGTGAGCGATCCGAGCTCGGCCCAGGTCTTGCGCTTCTGGTTCGATCTGCAGCCCAGGGACTGGTTCGTGAAGAATCCGGACTTTGATGCCAAGGTGCGTTCGCGTTTCCTTGCGCTGCATGAAGCGGCCGCCGCGGGCCGCCTCGCGCCCTGGGCCGACGAGGCGCGCAGCTGCCTCGCGCTGGTGATCGCGCTCGACCAGTTTCCGCGCAACATGTTCCGCGGCGAGGCGCGCGCCTTCGCCACCGATCCCCTGGCGCTGGCCGCCGCGCGCGTGATCCTGCAGCGCGCCTGGAACAAGCAGCTGTTGCCGTCCGAGCGCCTGTTCGCCTACCTGCCCTTCGAGCACAGCGAAGCGCTCGAAGACCAGAACCTGTCGTGCGAACTGATGCAGGATTTCGAGCCGGAGCAGTATCGCTACGCTCTTAGGCACCGGGACATCATCCAGCGCTTCGGCAGGTTTCCGCACCGTAACGACATTCTCGGCCGGCAAAGTACGCCGGCCGAGATCGAGTTTCTAAAGCTGCCGGGCTCAGGTTTCTGAGTCCGTGATTGCGCCCTTGGAGGCTGTGCTCACCAGCTTCATGTATTTCGCCAGCAGGCCCCGCGTGTAACGCGGCTTTGGTGCCTTCCACTTTCTGCGTCGCGCGGCGAGTTCTTTCGCCGGCACGTTCAGCTGCAGGAGGTGCTTTTTCGCGTCGATGGTGACCGAGTCGCCCTCCTTGACCAGCGCGATGGTGCCGCCGACGTAGGCTTCCGGGGCGACATGGCCGACGACCATGCCCCAGGTCCCGCCGGAGAAACGGCCGTCGGTCAGCAGGCCCACCGACTCGCCCAGCCCTTGGCCGATCAGCGCCGAAGTAGGCGCTAACATTTCCTGCATGCCCGGGCCGCCCTTTGGGCCTTCGTAGCGGATCACGACCACATCGCCGGCCTTGATGCGCTTGGCCATGATGGCCTTCATGCACGCCGGCTCCGAATCGAACACCCGCGCCGGCCCGGTGATCGATGTCTTCTTCAGCCCGGTAATCTTGGCGACGCAACCCTCGGGGGCAAGGTTGCCCTTGAGGATGGCGAGATGGCCCTGGCGGTAGATGGGATCGGACCAGGGCCGGATCACGTCCTGATCGGCGCGCGGCTCGGCCGGCACATCTTTCAGCATTTCGGTCATCGTCTTGCCGTGGATGGTCATGCAATCGCCATGCAGCACGCCGTTGGCGAGCAGGATCTTCAGCACCTGCGGCACGCCGCCCGCGCGATGGAAATCCACCGCGACGTAGCGCCCCGAGGGCTTCAGATCGCACAGCACCGGCACCTTGCGCCGCACGCGCTCGAAATCATCGATCGTCCATTTGACGCCGGCGGCCGAAGCGATCGCGAGGTAGTGCAGAACAGCATTGGTGGAGCCGCCGGCGGCCATGACCAGTGCCACCGCGTTCTCGATCGACTTGCGCGTGATGATGGCGCGCGGCTTGAGGTTCTTTTTCACCGCCGCGACCAGCACCCGCGCCGATTCGGCGGCACTGTCGGCCTTCTCGGCGTCGGGCGAAGCCATTTGCGAGGAGCCGAGAAGGCTCATGCCGAGGGCCTCGAACGAGGAGCTCATCGTGTTGGCCGTGAACATGCCGCCGCAGGCGCCGACCGAAGGGCATGCGTTCTTCTCGATGCCGACGAAATCCTCTTCGTTCATCCGTCCGGCGGCGAACGCACCCACCGCCTCGAACGCCGAGACGATGGTCAGGTCCTGGCCTTTCCATTTGCCGGGCTTGATGGTGCCGGCGTAGACGTAGATCCCGGGAACATTCATGCGTGCCAGCGCCATCATGCCGCCGGGCATGTTCTTGTCGCAGCCGCCCACCACTAGCGCGCCGTCCATCGCCTGGCCGTTGACCGAGGTCTCGATGGCGTCGGCGATGACTTCGCGCGACACCAGCGAATACTTCAT
>JBDTMD010000120.1:0-6114 GCA_039934435.1 Burkholderiales bacterium | reverse complement strand
CGCCGAGATGACCGCGGTGCGCCACGGCGTCAGCGAGCCGAGCTGGGCGGCGAAGAAGGACGCGCGCTTCGATCCGTCCGCCTGCGAGGTCAAGACTTGAAGTTCGTCGGCCTGCTGCTCGCCGCAGGCTCCGCGTCGCGCTTCGGTTCCGACAAGCTCCAGCACAAGCTGCCGCATGGCGTGGCGATCGCCGTGCAGGCGGCGCGCCATCTGCGGGCGGCGGTGCCGCGCGTCGTTGCCGCGGTGCGGGCGGACAATAAGCTAACGGCGCGCGCCCTCGCCGAAGAGGGCTGCGAGGTCGTGGTCTGCGAGCGCGCCGCCGAGGGCATGGGCGCGACGCTGGCCTGCGCGGCGCGCGCGGCGGGCGCCGCCGACGGCTACCTGGTCGCGCTCGGCGACATGCCGTTCATACGGCCGAGCACGATCGCCGCCGTGCGCGATGCGCTGGCGGCCGGCGCGCTGCTGGCGGCGCCGTACTGGCGCGCGCGCCGCGGCCATCCCGTCGGCTTCGCCGGAAAGTTGCGCGGCGATCTCGAGGCGCTCAGCGGCGACGAGGGCGCGCGACAATTTCTCGAAACCTACGCCTCGCAGCTGGTGAAGGTGCCGGTAGGCGATCCGGGCGCGCTGCGCGACATCGATCAGCCGTCGGATCTGGCGCCGCCACTGGCGGTGTAGCGCCGCGGCTTTCGGGTAGACTCGTCTGAGGGATCGAGGAGACGCAGTCCAGCGTGGAAACTGCCCAGCGCGCGATGTTGTTCGCGGATGTCACGGACAGCACGCGCATCTACGAAACGCTCGGCGATGCCAAGGCGCACGCGCTGATCGAGCCGCTGATGGCCCTGGTGGGCAGAACCGCCGAGGAATATGGCGGCGCGATCGTCAAGAAGCTCGGCGACGGCATGGTGTGCGCCTTCCCCACCTCCGACGCGGCGTGCCAGGCGGCCTGCGACATGCAGCTCGCCGCCCTCGGCATGCCGGCGGCGCGCGCCGCCGACCGCCTCGCATTGCGCATCGGCTTCACTTTCGGCCCGGTGGTGCTGTCCGAGGGCGACGTGTTCGGCGACACGGTCAACGTCTGCTCGCGCCTGGTGGCGCTGGCCAACCCGGAGCAGGTCCTGACCACGCATCACACGATGGATGCGATGGCGCCGGCGCTGCGCGAGCGCTGCCGCCAGCTGTTTCCGATCCGCGTGCGCGGCCGCAGCGAGGAAATCATCGCCTGCAACGTGCGCTACCGCGACGATCCGGATGCCACCGAGACCAACCTGACGCATGCCACGCTGACGCGCCAGCGCGAGCTGGTGCTGAAGATCACCTGCGGCGGCGAGCTGCGCGTGGTGCGCTCGGCCGGCGCCGGCATGCGCATCGGCCGCGACAAGGACAACGACCTGGTGGTGGAGAGCCATTTTTCCTCGCGCTCGCACGCCCGCATCTATCCGCGCGAGGGCCACTTCATGCTGCAGGACCTGTCCTCGAACGGCACCTACCTGCTGGTCGACGGCAGCACCGCCGAAATCCTGCTGCGGCGCGAGGAGGCGGTGCTCACGGAGCGCGGCTGGATCGGCCTCGGCAACAGCGCCATGCGTCATGGCGACCATACGCTGCGCTTTCGCATCGAGCCCGAGACCGACTAGCCTGTAGAATCGCGGGTCCCCTTTTTTGCACCCGCCATGGCCGCCGCCGACCTGCTTGCCCGCACCGATCCCGAGTTGTGGGACGCGATCAGCCTGGAGAACCGCCGCCAGGAAGACCACGTCGAGCTGATCGCCTCGGAAAACTACGTCAGCCCGGCGGTGCTCGCCGCGCAGGGCTCGGCGCTCACCAACAAGTACGCGGAAGGCTATCCCGGCAAGCGCTACTACGGCGGCTGCGAGTACGTCGACCTGGCGGAGACGCTTGCCATCGAGCGCGCGAAAAAGCTGTTCGGCGCCGACTGGGCCAACGTGCAGCCGCATTCGGGCTCGCAGGCGAACCAGTCGGTGTATTTCGCGGTCCTCAAGCCGGGCGACACGGTGCTCGGCATGTCGCTCGCCGAGGGCGGGCACCTGACGCACGGCTCGCCGGTGAACCTGTCGGGCAAGCTCTACAATTTCGTCTCCTACGGCCTCGACGCGAAGGAAGTGATCGACTATGACGCCGCCGAAAAGCTCGCCCTCGAGCATCGGCCGAAGCTGATCGTCGCCGGCGCCTCGGCCTACTCGCTGGCCATCGACTGGCAGCGCTTTCGCCACATCGCCGATCAATGCGGCGCGCTGTTCATGGCCGACATGGCGCACTACGCCGGCATGGTGGCGGTAGGCCTGTACCCCACGCCGGTGGGCGTCGCCCACTACGTCACCAGCACCACGCACAAGACGTTGCGCGGCCCGCGCGGCGGCTTCGTCATCGGCAACGGGGAACTCGGCAAGGCGATCAACAGCTCCATCTTTCCCGGCTTGCAGGGCGGGCCGCTGATGCACGTCATCGCCGCCAAGGCCGCGGCCTTCGGCGAGGCGCTGAAGCCCGAGTTCAAGGCCTACCAGCAGCAGGTGCTCGAAAACGCCAAGGCAATGGCGCGCGTGCTGATCGGCCGCGGCGTGCGCATCGTCTCGGGGCGCACGGAGTCGCACATGATGCTTCTGGACCTGCGCTCGAAAAAGATTACCGGCAAGGACGCCGAGGCCGCGCTCGGTCGCGCGCACATCACGGTCAACAAGAACGCCGTGCCGAACGATCCGGAAAAGCCGATGGTCACCTCGGGCGTGCGCATCGGCACGCCGGCGATGACCACGCGCGGCTTTCGCCTGCGCGAGGCGGAAGTTCTGGCTGGCCTGATCGCCGACGTGCTCGACAAGCCCGCGGACGATGCGTGCCTCGCGCGCGTCGCCGGCGAGGTGAAAGCGCTCTGCGCCGCGCATCCGGTCTACACCTGACGCGCCATGCGCTGCCCGTTTTGCGGCCAGGACGACACCCAGGTGGTCGACTCGCGCTCGAGCACCGAGGCGAGCGCGATCCGGCGGCGGCGCAAGTGCCCCTCCTGCGACAAGCGCTTCACCACCTACGAGCGCGTCGACCTGAAGATGCCGCGCCTGGTGAAAAAGGACGGCAGCCGCACCGAGTTCGACAAGGACAAGCTCATCGGCAGCATGATGATCGCGCTGCGCAAGCGCCCCGTCGCCACCGACGCGCTGGAAGCGGCCGTGGTTCGCATCGAGGAAAAGCTGCGCTCCCTGGGCGAGCGCGAGGTGCCCACCTCGCGCGTCGGCGACCTGGTGATGCGCGAGCTGGCCAAGCTCGACAAGATCGCCTACATCCGCTTCGCCTCGGTGTACCGGCAGTTCGAGACGCCGGAGGACTTCCGCGAGGCGCTGCAGGAAGTGAAGGCGAAGCGCTCGCGCAAGCGGCGCTAGAATCGCGCTATGGCCACCCGGGTCGTCGGCGATCGCCTGCAGCGCCCCTTGTCGATGCGGCCGACGGCTGAGCGGCTCGCGGAGGGCCTGCGTTTCAGCGCCGACATGGCCGCGCTCGGTCATGCCTCCACGTTCATTCCGAAGGGCATTTACCGCTTTCGCACGCAGGCCGAAGCCGAGGAGCAGCGCATCGCGTCGCTCGCGCGCGGCATCGCCGCGCGGGCAGCCGCAGCCCGTGGCACCAAACGCTGACGGGCCGCGCTACAGCCGCCCGGCCACGCCGGACGACGTCAAGGGGCTGGTTCGCGCGCTGAACGACGCGGGGGCCGAGTACCTGTTGATCGGCGGCTACGCGCTGCTCGCGCTCGGCTACGGGCGCGCGACGACGGATATCGACGTGCTGCTGCCGCCGGATCGCGCTACTGGCGAGCGCGTGCGCCGTGCGCTCCTGGTGCTTGCGGACCGCAGCGCCGAGTCGCTCGACCCGGCGTGGTTCGAGTCGGGCGACACCATCCGCGTGGCCGACGAGATCGTCGTCGACCTGATGTTCAATGCCGGCGGCGAATCCTACGCTTCGCTCAAGGCGCATGCCGTGACCCTGGATCTGGACGGCGTTCAGGTGCGCACGGTGGACCTCGCGGGACTGCTCAAGACCAAGGCGCGCAGCGACCGACCGAAGGACATCGCCGACCGGCAACTGCTGGAGCGCGCACTGCGCGGCGCATGAGCGAATTTTCGACCTTCGACCAGGCGATGATGAAACGCGCGCTGGCGCTCGCGGAGCGCGGCCTGTACACGACCACGCCCAATCCGCGCGTCGGCTGCGTGTTCGCGAAGGACGAGAAGGTCATCGGCGAGGGCTGGCACGAGAAGACCGGCGGGCCGCATGCCGAGGCGCGGGCGCTGGTGCAGGCGAGCGCGGGGGCGCGCGGGGCGACAGTCTACGTGACCCTGGAGCCGTGCAATCACCTCGGCAAGACGCCGCCGTGCGCGCAGGCGCTGATCAAGGCGGGCGTGCTGCGCGTGGTGGCGGCGATGCGCGATCCGAATCCGTCAGCGAAGAATGGCGGCGATGCATTGGTTGCCGCCGGTATTCCATTCGAGGTCGGGTTGCTGGAGGAAGAGGCGCGCGAGTTGAATATCGGGTTTGTTTCGCGCATGACGCGCGGGCGGCCGTGGGTGCGGATGAAAATCGCGGCGACCCTGGACGGACGTACTGCGCTTGGTAATGGGGTGTCGCAGTGGATCACCGGGGACGAGGCGCGCAAGGACGGGCATCGCTGGCGCGCGCGAGCCTGCGCGATCGCCACCGGCGCCGGCACGGTGCGGGCGGACGATCCGCAGCTGACGGTGCGGGACGTGGCGACCAAGCGGCAGCCTTTGCGCGTGGTGATCGACAGCCATGTCGAGACGCCTGCGTCGGCGCGGGTGCTGCAGGGGGAGAAGACACTCGTGTTCGCGGCGGTCGAGGGAAACAACCTGCCGAATGCGGAAATCGTCGTGCTGCCCAACAAGGTCGGCAAGGTGGACCTGGTGAAGATGCTCGAGGAGCTTGGGCGGCGCGGGGTGAATGAGTTGCACGTGGAGGGCGGGTTCAAGCTCAATGGCTCGCTGGTGAGGGAAGGCTGCGTGGATGAGTTCCTGATCTATTTGAACCCCAGTCTGCTGGGGGATTCGGCGCAAGGGATGGTCAACCTTGCCGAGATGACGTCACTGGATCAGCGGGTTCGATTGAAAATTCGCTCGGTTGAGAAAGTTGGCGACGACCTGCGGGTCATTGCGAGACCTGCCTGATGTTTACCGGTGTAGTTACCGCGGTAGGGAAAATCGTCAGCGTCAAACCCCTGGTGGTGGACGCGGGGAAGCTTTCTTTGGCTGACGTGAAGGTCGGCGATTCGGTTTGCGTGCAGGGCGCTTGCCTGACTGTTACGAAGAAGAAGGGAAAGCGGCTGTCGTTCGACGTTTCGCAGGAGACGCTGGAGTGCACCACGGGATTGGATCGTCCGGGTGGGGTGAATCTGGAGAAGGCGATGCGTTTGTCCGATCGTCTCGGCGGGCACCTGGTTTCCGGGCATGTCGACGGGGTGGGGTTGCTGTTGAAGGTGAAGGGAAGCGTTTATACGTTTCGCGCGCCGAAAGCGGTTTCCAAGTACGTCGCGCCGAAGGGGTCGATCTGCATTGATGGGGTGAGTTTGACGGTGAACCGGGTGCGGGGGGCGGAGTTCGAGGTGAACCTGATTCCGCATACGTTGAAGGTGACGACGCTGTCGCGGTTGAAGCCCGGGTCCGAGGTCAATATGGAGGCGGACCTGGTGGCGCGGTATGTCGAGGGGTTTTCGAAGTCCACGTAGGCCGTTCGGCCGCACTTGCGGGCGTTCGCCGGCCAGGTCTCGTTGCTTGCGCGTTCAAGCGTGATCGTTTTTCGAGATCACGGCTGTCACTTGGATGGAATTGTTGGGAGCTGACGCAGGGAGTAACGTATTGACCCCGAAGGAGGATGACAGGGGCTGTTACATGTACATGTTAAACGGCAACACGCAGAACGCATGCTGAACACGTCGATCGGCAAAGGCAGGCTCCTAGGCAAAGGCACCTCGTTTCTCGGCATGCACGAGTTCGACCGCCTCGCCGCTTCCAAGGTGCTGCCCGCCAGGCACAGGCAGCAGCTGGCAAGCGCCGACCGGCATTCAAAAGCAGCATCTACCGTCGGCGGCACGTTTGAGCG
>JBDTMD010000119.1:0-6127 GCA_039934435.1 Burkholderiales bacterium | reverse complement strand
ACAGTCATTCTTGCCGGCCTTCGCCACGCCCCAGCATTTCTCCTGGCCCTTGTCCTGCGCCATTGCGCCACCGTAGGCGCCGAGTGCGAACAGTCCGGCGACCGCCGCTGCAACGAGTGTCTTCTGATCCATTGATGTCTCCTTTCGGGTTGAGGGCCTGCACCAGGCCCGTGGAGGTTCGTCGCCTGGAGGCGGCCCCGCTTACGGCTGGGACGATTTTTTTTGGCGTGTGTAAGGTTCGTCCGGGGCGCCGGGTCTTTTACCGGATGGACACGACAAGGTCCGACGAATTGGCGCGCCTGCGGCCGCAGCTGCTGGCGTTCGCGCTGCTGCGCATGCGCAATCGCGACCAGGCCGAGGACGCGGTGCAGGAGGCGCTGGTGGCGGCGCTGGAGGGGCTGCAGGGCTTCGCCGGCAGTTCCTCGCTCAGCACCTGGCTCTTCGGTATCCTGAAGCACAAGATCGTCGACGGCCGGCGCCGCCAGCCGCGTGAGGACAGCGTGGACATGGATCTGGACGAATTGGCGCACAACGGCCCCGGCCCCGAGCAAAACTGCGCCAGTCGCAAGGCGCTGGCGGCCATCGATCGCAGCCTGGGCAGCCTGCCGCCGCGCTCGGCGCAGGCGTTCGTGCTGCGCGAGGTGATTGGCGAGGAGACCGCGGAAGTGTGCCGCCGGCTCCACGTGACGCCGACGCATTGCTGGGTACTGGTGCATCGCGCGCGCCTGCGTTTGCGTGCCTGCCCCGAGGTAGCGCGCATCGCCGCCGAGGCCGACGCGTGAGCTTTGAGGAAACCGTCCGCACCCATGCTGCCGATCTGTACCGCTATGCCTACTGGCTCGCCCGCGACCACGCACTGGCCGAGGACATTGTCCAGGAAGCGCTGCTGCGCGGCTGGCGCGCGTTTCCGCGCCTGCGCGATCGCGCCGCGACCAAGGCGTGGCTGTTCGCCATCGTGCGCAATGAATTCCTGCGTGCCGCCGCGGGCGCTGCACCCGCTGCAGAAGGCCTCGACGGCGTGGACATCCCGGACGAGCGCGTCGAATTCTTCGGCCTGGAAATGCGCGACGCGCTCGCAGCCCTGCCCGCGTCCTACGCCGAGCCACTCGCGCTGCAGGTGCTCGGCGGATTCAGTTGCGCGGAGATCGCGGACATGATCGGCGCGACCGAGGGCGCCACCATGACGCGCCTCACGCGCGCGCGCCAAGCCCTGAAGCGCCTGGTCACGCCGCGCGAGCACAAGGCGGGCAGCAAATGAACTGCCTCGACTACCGCCGCGAGCTCCTCACCGGCACGGGCGAGAGCGACGCCATGCGCGTGCACCGACTGGGGTGCGCGGGCTGCGCCGCCGAGTGGGCGGAGCACGGCGCATTCGAAGGCGCGCTGCGTGCGGCGCTGCAGGTGCCGGTGCCCGAAGGCTTTGCTGCGCGCATGGCGCAGGTGCAGGTCGTGCGCCGTCGCAAATTCCTCGCCGTCGCGGCGACCGCGCTGGTCGCGGCCGGCGCGGGCAGCTATGCCTGGCTCGCGCGGCAGGACCCGCTCGCGCTCGCCAGCATCGACTTTGTGATGAAGGAGGAGTCGCAGTCGATCATGATGGGCGCCATGCCGCGCGCCGAGGCGCAGGCGGCGCTCGCGGCGACGCTGCCGCTCGAGCGCCTGGAGCGCCTCGGGCAAGTCAAGCACGTCAGACCCTGCCCCTTCAACGGCGCGACCGCCTACCACGTGGTGCTTATGGTGCCGCAAGGCAAGGTGTCGCTGTTGGTGATGCCCTCCGCAAGGCGCAGCGGCGAGGGCCACGCCGCGAAGGAGGGCATGAGCGCGGCCGTGATGCCGATACATGACGGCAGCGTTGGCATCGTCGGCGCCGACAACGCGATCGTGATGAGCGTGGCGGGCGCGCTGCTGACCTAGGCGGCCAGCTCGAATTCCGGTCCGCCGCGGATGCGCTCGAAGTACGAGCGGTGCGCGTCCGATCCCGCCGGCCACAGCTCGAGGAAGCGACGCTCCCAGGCCGCGGCATCGTAGCGCAGCGCCACCGCCTCCACGTACGCCGAGCCGCAGCGGGTGCCATAAAGCTTGTCGCGTACGGGCGTGGTCGAGATGCGCGTGACAACGCCGTAGCGCTCGCCGCGGAAATTCGGCATGCCGGCGGCGCCATTGTTGATCACCGCACGAGCGCCCGGAAATTTCTTCAGCACCGGCAGGCAGGTGTGGCTGGAAGCGAACGCGCGCACGCCGGCGCGCGTGAGCTGGCGCTCGGCGTCCGCGACGCCGGCGGCGGTGGCCAGGACTTCCTGCGAGAAATTCCATCCCGCCAGCGATTCGGCGTCGCCGTGCACGATGCCGATGCGCTCGCCGCCGACCTCTGCGAGCAGGTGCATCGGCAGCGCGACGAGGGCGCGCAGGTCGCGGTCCGAAGCGAGCGCCGCGCCGCGCAAGCGCTCCATGATGCGGTTGGAATGCCCGACCGTGTCGTCATCCACCCAGTCCGGATAGCCGCAGCCGCAGCCCGCGCCGTCGAGCGGTGCGGCGATCTCCGTTTCCACGTTGCCGCGCAGGGCGTGATGCTGCAGCACCGTTTCGTCGATGTGCGCGAATTCACCCGGCGCGGCATCGAACCAATGGAAATCTCCATTGAAGATCAGCGCCTTCGCGCCGGGCTCGGCGTCGTAGGCCTCGAGCAGCGCCTGCAGCGCGTAGCGATTGCCGTACAGGCCGCCGGCGATCCAGAGCGTGTCGGTGGCGAGCGCCCGCGCGCCGTGAAAGACCCATGGCGCGTAACGGTATGAGAGAGGGCAGGTACGGCCGGGAATGCTGTCCATGGTTGCGTAGGTCGGCGGCGAGGGGCGATGGCTTACGGCAACTGCAACGCGATACTATCGACGCATGAAGAATTTCGGCGAATCCTTCACCAGCGCCGCCGGCGCGCTCCTCGAGCGGCTCGCCGCGCACCTGCCGAGCCTGGTCGGCGCCCTGCTGCTGCTGGTCGCGGGCTGGCTGCTGGCGCGGCTGCTGCGCGTGCTGACGGTGCGCGCGATGCAGCTCGCGGAGACGGTCATCGAGCGGCTCGCCGGCCCGTCGCGCCTGCGCGTGGGTCGTTCTGCCAACATGCTCGGCACCATCGTCTACTGGGTGGTGCTGCTGTTCTTCGTCACTGCGGCGACGCAAGTCCTCGGCCTGCAGACGTTCACCGACTGGCTGGCGCGGCTGCTCGACTACCTGCCGACGCTTGCCGCGGGCGTGCTGATCGTCGTCGCCGGCTACGTGCTGGCGGGCTTCGTCGCCGACCTGGTGCTCGCGACGGCCACGCGCCTGCAGTCGGCACAGCGCGCGGCGCTCGCGCGCCTGGCGCAGGGCGCGACGCTGGTCGCTGCGATCCTGGTGGGCGCGGACCAGATCGGCATCCGCGTCACCTGGCTCGCGATCCTTGCCGCGGTGATCATTGCGTCGGTGCTGGGCGGTGTCACCATCGCGGTCAGCCTGGGCGCACGCAGCTATGTCGCGAATCTGATCGGCGCGCATTACCTGCGCCAGGCGTTCCGCGTCGGGCAGCGCGTGCGGGTCGCCGGCTTCGAAGGGCGCATTGTCGAGGTGAGCGCCACTTCGCTGGTGCTGGAAGCGAGCGAGGGCCGCGTCGCGCTCCCCGGGCGCGTCTATCACGACGAGCCCATTGTGCTGCTCACGGGCAACGGCGATGGCTGACGCGCAGACGCTCAGCCTCGCCTTCATGCGCACGCACCCGGCGGAGGCGGCGCGGGTGCTGGAAGCGCTGGCGCCGGCGCAGGCCGCGGCGCTGCTCTCGCGCGTACCCGCGCGGCTCGCTGCGCCGGTGCTGTCGGCGATGCGGCCGAATGCCGCGGCGCGCAGCCTGGGCGCGCTCGAGGACGAGCAGGCGCTGGCGCTGCTCGGCGAGCTCGGCACGCAACCGGTGGTGGCCGTCCTGCGCCATGTCGCCGAGCCGCGGCGCTCGCGCCTCATCTCCGGCCTGCCCACGGCGGCGGCGCTGGCGTCCAAGCTCCTGCTCGGCTATGTGGAGGATTCCGTCGGCGCCTGGACTGATCCGGACATTCTCGCGCTGCCGGGTGCGACGCGCGCCGCCGACGCGCTGGAGCGCGTGCGCGTCATCGAGGCGGTGGTGCAGCGCGTGTTCGTGACCGATGGCGACGGCCGCCTGCAGGGCTGGGTGCCGTTGCCGGCGCTGCTGCGCGCGCCTGAAGGCGCGACGCTCGCCTCCATCCTGCACCGGCCCGAAGGCGTGATTTCGGCGAAGACACCGCTCGCCGGCGCGCTTGCGCACCCGGGCTGGGAGCAGGCCTCGCTGCTGCCGGTGCTCGAGTCCGGCGAGCGCCTGGTGGGCGTGCTCACGCGCGACGCGCTGACGCGCGCGCTCGCGCGCGGCGCGCACGCCGCGCCGGTTGCGCCCGGCGATACGCTCGCCGGCATGCTCGCGCTCAGCTACTGGGACGCGCTCTCGGGCGGCGCCGAAGCCATGGTGACGGTGCTGCCGCGTGTGCAGGCAATTGCCCGGAGGCCCGATGAGCGCTGAGGCCTTGCCCGCAGTCGCCGCGCTCAACCAGCGCTTCCTGCTCGATTTTCCCGGCGAGGCGGCGCGCGAGCTGGAAGCGATGAGCGTCGAGGAGGCCGCCGCGCTCCTTGCGACGCACGCGCCGCGCGCCGTGGTGCGCGCCTGGGAGGCGCTCGCCGCCGACGCCGCGCGCGAGGTGCTGGAGCTCCTGCCTGCGGACCTGTCGCACCACGTACTCGCCGAGTCCGAGCCCGCGGCGAGCGTCGCGGTGCTGGCGCAGCTCGAGCCCGAGGTGCGCGAGAAGCTGCTCGCGGCGCTCGACAAGGAAGTGGCGCACGAGCTGCGCGAGCTCGCCGCCTACCCGGAGGATTCCGCCGGCAAGATGATGGACGCGCGCGTCAGCCCGCTGCGCGCCGGCATGACGGTGGGCGACGCCATCGAGCGCCTGCGCGCCGTGCGGCGGCACGGACTGCGCGAGCTGTACGTGGTGGACGACGACGGGCGGCTCACGGGGCGCGTGGAGATGCAGGACCTCGCGCTCGCCGAGCGCGCGCGGCCGCTGGGCGAAATCACGCGCGGCGTGATTGCCGCGGTGCGCGACCTCGATCCGCGCGAAGAGGTGGTAGAAGTCCTGCAGCGCGAGCCGATCACCGTGCTGCCGGTAGTGAACCACGCCGGCCGCTTCATCGGCGTCATCCGCCAGGCCGAGCTGATGGCGGCGGTGGAGGAGGAGACCAGCATCGACATCCAGACCATGGTCGGCGCGAGCCCCGACGAGCGCGCGCTGTCGCGGCCGTGGTTCGCGGTGAAAAAGCGCCTGCCCTGGCTGCAGATCAACCTGCTGACGGCGTTCCTGGCGGCGGCGGTGGTGGGCCTGTTCGAAGGCACCATTGCCAAGTTCACCGCGCTCGCCATATTGCTGCCGGTGGTCGCCGGGCAATCCGGCAATGCGGGCGCGCAGGCGCTCGCCGTGACCATGCGCGGGCTGGTGCTGCGCGAGATCAGCCTGCGCCACTGGCCCAGGGTGGTGTGGAAGGAAGCGGCCGTGGGCCTGTTCAACGGTTTTGCCGTGGCGGCAACCACGGGCATCGGCGTCTACTTCTGGAGCGGCTCGATCGGCCTGGTGTGGGTGATCGCGGCCTCGATGGTGATCTCGATGGTCGCCGCCGGGCTGGCGGGCGCGCTGGTGCCGATCCTGCTGCGGCGCTTCGGGCAGGATCCGGCGACGGCGTCGTCCATCATCCTGACTACCGTCACCGACGTGGTCGGGTTTTTCTCGTTCCTCGGGATTGCGACGCTGTTTGCCGGGATGCTGGGGCCGATCGCGAGCTAGCGCGCCGCCCAGCCGCCGCTGACCGGGAACACCTGACCCACAAAGCAGTCTGCTGCGTCGCTGCATAGATAGGCGGCGAACTCCGCGTCTTCGCGCGCGCTCACCAGCCGCCCGAGCGGAACTTCGCGCTTCAGACGTTCCTGGAACTTCGGATTGGCCTGCACTTCCGGCGGAAAGTAGGTCGGGTTGTCGACGAAATTCTGCGCGATGGCATTGACCTGCACATTGTGCGGCGCGACCTCGACGCCTAACGCCTGCACGTAGGCGAG
>JBDTMD010000118.1:0-6148 GCA_039934435.1 Burkholderiales bacterium | reverse complement strand
GTCGACATGCACAACCGCATGAAGGAAGCGCTGGTGCTGCTGGGCAAGCTGCCGCGCGCGGTGGTGCGGCCGCCGCTGGTGAAGCTTCCGGCCGCGGAGATCGAGCGCATCCGCCGGGCGCTCGCCGCCGCCGGGCTGCTCAGCGAGGGCGTGCGGGCGAAGAAAGTCGCCTGACGATGGCGTTGCCGCAGCACCTCGCCGCCGATGTGCTGGTGATCGGCGCGGGCGGCGCGGGGATGTACGCCGCGATCGAGGCGGCGCGCGGCGGCCGCTCGGTAATCCTCGCCGATCGCAGCCTCATCGGCCGCGGCGGCGCCACGGTGATGGCGCAGATGACGGTGGCCGTGGCGCTGGAGGAAAGCGGCGATCATCCCGAGCACCACTATGCCGATACGCTCGCCGCGGGCCGCGGGCTGTGCGATCCGGCGATGTCGCGCCTGCTTTGCGAACAAGGCCCGGCGCGCATCCGTGAGATGGATGGCTGGGGCGCCGGCTGGGCGCGCGAGAACGGCGCATTCAAGCGCGCGCTTGCGCCGGGGCACGATCGCGCGCGCTGCGTGTACGTCGATTTCCTCAACACCGGGCCCGCGGTGTCGAAGACGCTGCGCGCGAAGCTGAACCGCATTCCCGAAATCCGCCGCGTCGGCGACCTGCTGGTGCGCGCGCTCGCGCTGCGCGACGGCGCGTGCGTGGGCGCGAGCGCGCTGCATCTCGCGAGCGGCCAGCCGGTCAGCATCGCCGCAGGCGCGACGGTGCTCGCCACCGGCGGCCTGACGCGCATGTACCGGCGCAACAGCGCCTCGGCCAACATGATGGGCGACGGCTACGCGCTGGCGCTCGCCGCCGGCGCCGAGCTGGTCGACATGGAGTTCGTGCAGTTTTTCCCCATCGGCCACCTCGCGCCTCGCCTCGTCGGCATGGATCCGATCATGTGGGACCCGTTCCGCTACAAGCTCGGCGGGCGGCTGCTGAACGGCCGGCGCGAAGAGTTCATCCAGCGCTACGGCGCGCAGGACGACGGCAAGTACCTCGCCACGCGCGATGTCGCCACCTACGCCATCGTCAAGGAAGCCGCGGCCGGGCGCGGCTCGCCGCACGGCGGCGCGTGGCTGTCGTTCGAGCATTGCTCCGAAGCCGAGCTGCGCGCCGCGGGCGGGCCGGTGATCGACCGGTTGGCGGCCAACGGCATCGACCTGACCCGGCAGGCGATCGAAGTGGCGCCGATCGCGCACTACCACATGGGCGGCGTGCGCGTGGACGCGACGATGGCGACGCGCGTGCCGGGCCTGTACGCCGCGGGCGAGGCGGTCGGCGGCGCCAATGGCGCCAACCGGCTCTCGGGCAACGCCATCACCGAGGCGCTGGTGTTTGGCTGCGTGGCGGGGAAAAGTGCAGCGCGCCATGCGCGAAGCGACGGTACCAAGGCGGATGCTTCCGTTTTCGCAACGGAGAAGAAACGCCTGCTGGAAGGACGCAACGCTCTCGAATTCAATCCCGCGGCGATGCTCGAAGAAATTCAGTCACTTATGCAGGACGACGTCGGTCCGTTTCGCACCCAGGCCGGTCTCGAGCGCGCGCTCGGTAAGCTGCGTTCGCTGCGCGCCGAGCTGCCGGCGGTCAAACCTGCGGCGGGCGTACCCTACGACACGGCACTCGCCGACTGGCTCGACCTTTGCACCATGGCGCGCGTCGGCGAGTGCGTCGCCGCCGCGGCGCTCGCGCGCACCGAATCGCGCGGCGCGCACCAGCGCGAGGACTTTCCCGGCATGGACGCGCAGTGGGCCGTCAACCAGTCGATCGCGGTCGCGGGCGAAGCGCTGCGCATCGAAACGAACGCGGTGCCGGCGTGAGCGCCACCGCGAAGCTCGTCATCCGCCGCGGCGCGCCGGGCGAGCCGCCGCGCGAGGAGAGCTGGGACGTGCCGTTCGAGCCCGGCCAGTCGGTGCTCGACGGACTGCGCTGGATCCGCGCGCAGCGTGACCCGACGCTCGCCATCCGCTACTCGTGCACCAACGCCAACAGCTGCAAGGAGTGCATGGTGCGGATCGGCGGCAAGACGGTGTACGCCTGCATCGTGCGGCTGCGCGAGGGCACGATGAAGGTCGAGCCGCTGCCGAACAAGGCGCTGGTGCGGGACCTGGTCACCGAGATCGCGCCACCGGATGAACGCCTGGGCGGCTGACGCGGATCGCGCCCTTACTGGACCTCGAACACGTCGTAGACCACGCCGCCCGGCTCGCGCCGGCCGACGCCGACGCCGATGATCCGGTTCATCCAGCCGTATTTCTTCGAGGCGGTCTCGAACAAGAGGGCAGTACGCAGGTAATACTCGCTCGGCGCCACCTGCTCGCCCTTGGCGATGCGCTGCATGACTTCCGGCGGCCCGTGCCGGACGCCGCGATACTGGATCAGCAAGGTCTCGCCGTCGTCGAGCTTCAGGACGATGCGCACGTCGGGCCGCAGCGCGCCGTCCGCGCCGCCGAGCAGCAGGTCCATGCCGCCGGCCACGATCTCGGCCTGGACTTTCGGTCCCCTGAAGTGGCCCTTGTCGAGGCGGTCGAGCCGGCGCTGCCCGAGCGGCGCGGCGCCCAGCATGTAGCTGCCCGTGACCTCGATCCTGAGTTCGCCAACGTAAGTCGATTTGAGTTCGGGCATCGATCCCCCTTCAGAGGCGGTTGAGCGTCCAGTCGTAGGCAGCGTAGCGCAGCTTGAGATGATCGAGGTTGCGCTCCGCGCGCTCGAGCGATGCGTCATCCAGCCGGCGCAGGACGAATTCGAGCACGCCGCCCTCGCCGTCGAAGTCCTTGGCGTACCACTGCAGTAGCTTGGGCACCGTGATCGCGCGGCCATCCGGCTCGACCTGCGTAGTGCGCTGGATGTAACGCTCGGCGGCGTCCTCGAGTTCGGTGTCGAGCTGGCCGCCTTCGAACACGCGAAACGCCGGCGACGAGCGCGCGCCGCGGAACAGCGCGAAGTGCAGCCGTTCGTCGAAGGCGAGGGGCATGTAGGCAAGGCGCGGATCGTCGCGCTTCATCGACGCCTGCAGCCGGCCGTGCGCCGGCACGTTGCCGCGCAGCAGGCCATGGCAGATGTCGTTCAGCGAAAACCGGTGGCCGAAGATCCTGAGCCGCGGCCGCTCGAAAAACGCGGCTACCTGCTCCTCGTCGATGCAGACGGCGAGCTCGGGCGCGTCGCGCAGCACGCCGGCGTTATGGACGTTGATCCAGAACGCCATCTGCGCGGCGATGCGCACTCGCTCGGGATCGAAGGTTTCGAGCGCCGACAGGCAGACGGCGAGGTGGCCGCGCTCGCGCGAGGCGGCAAGCGCCGCGTAGTCGCACGCCAGTCCTTCGGCATCGAAGTGCGCGGCCAGCGCGGCCAGCGCCGGCGGCAGCTCCCGGTCGGGCTCCATGGCCCCGACTTTACGACCGCTCAGGGCAGAAGAACTATTTTTCCCTGCACCTGGCGCGATTCGAACCTCGCCAGCGCCTCGGCGAAGCGCTCGAGCGGGTAGCGCGCGCTGATCTCGGGCTTGAGTTTGCCCGCGCCGTAGAGCGCATAGAGCTCCTCCTGCACGGCTCGCACGCGCTCGGGCTGGCGCACGCGGTAGTCGGTCCACTGCAGCCCGGACACCGATACATTCTTCACCAGCAGGTAGCCCGCCTTCACTTCGGGAATGCGCCCGGAGGCGAAGCCGATCGACACCAGGCGGCCGCGCCAGGCAAGCGCGCGCAGCGCGGCGTCGAACACGTCGCCGCCGACGCTGTCGAGGACGACATCCGCGCGGCGCTTGCCTGTTGCCGCGTTCACCTGCTCGCGCAGGCTGTTGCGCAGGTCCGGCGCCGCCAGGTCCACGACATGGTCGGCGCCGTGGCGCCGGCACAGTTCGCCCTTCTCCTGGCTGGTGACGCCGGCGAGCACCGTCGCGCCGAGCGCCTTGGCGAGCTGCACGGCGGCGAGCCCTACGCCGCCCGAAGCGCCGGTGACCAGCACCGTCTCGCCCTTCTGGTAAGCGCCGCGCTCGACGAGCGCGAAATGCGCGGTCTGGTAGGCCAGGGCCAGCACCGCGCCCTCGTCGAACGGCATGTTCGGCGGCAGGCGAAAGCAGTGCGCCTCGGGGACCACGACTTTTTCGGCGTAGGTGCCGAATTCGGGCAGCGCCATGGCGTGGTCGCCCGCGCGCACGCACGTCACGCCTTCGCCACCGCGCCGACCACGCCCGCGACTTCCTTGCCCGGGCTGAAGGGACGCGGCGGCAGCAGCTGGTAGCTTCCTTGCATCACCATCAAGTCGGGAAAATTGGCGCCGATGGCGCGCGCCTCGATCAGCACCTCGCCCTTCGCGGGCACCGGGTCGGGCACGGTCTCGATGCGGTGGCTGGCGAGCGGCCCGTGCTCGCGGACGATCACCGCGCGCATTGCCGCCTAGCTGCGCTGCTTGGCGATCTGCGCGCGGCGCGCCGGCGCGTAGGCCGGATCGCCGAGCGCCCGGTACAGCGCCTGCGAGACGTCGAAGTGCGCGGCCAGGCCGGTGCGCTCGAGGAGCGCGATCGGCCCCTCGGGGTAGCCCAGGCCGAGCTTCAGCGTGGTGTCCATGTCGTCGGCGCTGGCGAGGCCTTCGTCGAGGCGCCGCAGCGCGGCGTTGAGATAGGGCCGGATCAGCCGGTCGACGATGCGCCCGGGAAAATCTTTGCACACCGCGACCGTGAGGCCCGCGTCCTCGAACAGCTTTTTCGCCGCCGCGAGCGCCGCGGGCGCGGTGTTGGGTTGCCGCACCAGTTCCACGAGATTCGACGGTGCGCCCGCGCCGAGGCGAAAGCGCGCAAAGCCGAGCAGGTTGGAACCTTCGGTGCCGCGCGCTTCGCCGGTGTAGACGCCCAGGCACTCGGTGCCAAGCTCGAGCAGGACGGCGGTGCGGGCGTCGCGGTCCTTGACGCGCGCGAGCCCGCGCTTCACCTCGGCGCCGATGACGACGATGACTTCGCCGTCTGTGGCGGCGCCCTGCGTCAGCGCGTGCGTGGCGGGGAAAGAACGGCTGTCGCCGGTGTCGATGAGCGCGTAAGCCATGCTCAGGCGCCGACCATCTTCGAATCTTTGTAGACGTGGAAGCCGCGGCCGGATTTGCGGCCGAGCAGGCCGGCGGCGATCATGCGCTTCACCAGCGGCGGGCAGGCGGCGCGCGGCTCGTGGGTCACCCCGTGCATCGCCTCGCACAGCAGCAGCACGGTGTCCATGCCGATGAGATCGAGCAGCTCGAACGGCCCCATGGCGTAGCCCATCGCGCCCTTCACCGCCTTGTCGATCTCGGCGGGCTCGGCGACGCCCGACTCGACCAGGCGGATGGCGTCGTTATTGAACGGGATGAGGAAGTAATTGAGGATGAAGCCGGGGCTGTCCTTGGTCTTCACCGGCTGCTGGCCGAGCGCCTTGCAGAAGTCCCAGGCGGAACGGAAGCTTTCATCGCTGGTATTCAGGCCGGGCGACATCTCCACCAGCTTCATCAGCTGCGCCGGCAGGCAGAAATGCATGCCGACGAAACGCTCGTCGCGCCCGGAGCCGCCGGCGATCTCGGTGATCGAGAGGGTCGAGGTGTTCGAGGCGAACAGCGTGTGCCCCGGGCAAATCTTGTCGAGCTGGGCGAACAGCGCGTGCTTCACCTTCAGGTCCTCGAACACCGCCTCGATGACGATGTCGCAGGCTTTGAAATCTTCGAGCTGGGTGGTGCCCACCAGGTTGGCGAGGATCTTCGTCACCTGCTCGGCCTTGAGCTTGCCGCGCTCGACCGACTTGGCGAAGAACGCCTCGCTCTGCTGGCGCGCTTTCGCGAGCGCCGCGGCGCGCGTGTCGTAGACGAGAGTCCGAAAGCCCGCGCGTGCGGCGACGATCGCGATGCCCGCGCCCATGGTGCCGCAGCCGGCGACGCCGACCGTACGTATCTCAGCCATGAGTTCCCTTGTCGATGAAGCTGCGGCCGATGAGCTGGCGGTGGACCTGGTTGGTGCCTTCCCAGATCTGGGTGATCTTGGCGTCGCGCATCAGGCGCTCGACGCGATAGTCCTTGCAGTAGCCGTAGCCGCCGAGAAGCTGCACCGCCTCGGTCGCGATATGCACGGCGAGATCGGAGGCGCGCATCTTCAGCATGGACGATT
>JBDTMD010000117.1:0-6160 GCA_039934435.1 Burkholderiales bacterium | reverse complement strand
CGCCCTCATATTCCACGTCGGCGCCGACGCGCGCGGCGGCGGCCGAGCCGCGCGCGAGCCACGGCGGGCCGAGGCGCCCAAGCGGCATGACCAGGCCGAAGCCGGTCTGCTGGTCGTAGGCGAGCGGGTGGCCGGCGAGCACCGCGCCATGCGCGGTGCTGATCCAGACGCCGGTCGCCTCGGTGATCAGGTAGCCGATGGTGAGGATCAGGCCGTCGTCGCCGATGACGATGCCGTTGCCGACGCGCTCGGTGCCGAGGATCTGCGCGGTGAAGGCGTCCTCGGGCACTTCGGTGCGCAGCAGCACGAGCGCGCCGAGCGCGCGCTCGAGGTCGAAATCCCAGTCCTCGGCGCGCGGGCGCAGCTCGGTTGGAAATGCCCAGTCGGTCTCGCTCATGCGGGCACTGTTGCGTGCCCGCGCGCGCGCGTCAAGTCCGCTGTTCCGCTGTTTACGTCCCGGTGCGCTTGACCAGGACCCCCTGCGGGCCGCGTTCCATCATGCTGATCTCGCCCGCGAGCTCGGCGCCTTCCTCGACCTTGATCTTGGCGTAGCGGATCTTGCCCGAGACCTTGCCGGTGGCATGGATGACGAGTTGCTTGCGCACCGTGAGATCGCCTTCCAGCCGGCCATGGATTTCCGCGGTATCGACCGCGACCGTGCCGCAGAAGACGCCGTTTTGCGCGATCTGCAGGACGCGCGAGTCGAGCGTCGCCTCGATCCGGCCCTCGACCACCAGGGTGTCGCAGTCGGTGACCTCGACGCCCTTCATCTTGATGTCGGGGCCGACGATGAGCTTGGCTTCCTTGCGCTCTTCGGTCTTGTCGACCGGCTTGGCCGGCTCCACGGGCTTCGCGATCTCGGCGCCGGCCGCAGACGGCGCCGGCGGCGGCGGGGTCGGACTGCGGAAGAACGACTCGTTGCGGCGGAACAGGCTGTCTTTCTGAAGCATGGAAGTCTCCTTAAGTGGATTGAGGCCAAGACATCCACATGCATCGATCGTGCCTGTCATGCAAGCGCCTGAAATCAAAGGCTTGCGATTGCCAAGGGAGGCGCAAACGTCGGCCTGCGGCGACGCGATTCAGGCCGAAAATTCGCGCAGCACGCGTCCCGGGCGGCGGGACAGGTCGCGCTCGCCGTTGACCCACACGCCGTGCACGCCCTTGGCCGGCGTCGTCAGGCGCGGATGGCTACCCGGCAGGTCGAACACGCGCTGCTTCGCGCCGCGACCGACCGTCTTGGGATCAAACAGCATCAAATCAGCGGCATAGCCTGGCTTCAGGGCGCCGCGTTCGCGGATGCCGAACAGCTCAGCCGGCGCGCTCGTCAGCCGCTGCACGGCCTCCGGCAGCGTGAGCGCGGCGCGCTCGCGGACCCAGTGGCCGAGCAGGTGCAGGCCGAAGCCGGCGTCATTGAAAAAGGTCAGATGCGCACCGGCGTCGGATAACGACACCAGGCTGGCGGGATGGCGCAGCATTTCCGCCACCGCCTGCTCGTCGGAGTTGAGCAGCATGGCGTTGAACACCGTCTCGAGGTTCTCCTCGAGCGCGAGGTCGAGCATCGCGTCGAGCGGGTCGCGCCCGGCGGCGCGCGCCAGCTCGCCGATCGTGCGCTGCTCGCAGTCCTTGCGCGCCGATTCGATGACCTCAACCTGGTCCCATTGGCCGTTGAAAAGGCGAAAGTGCGCCGGCCGGGAAATCTCCGCGCGCACCGCGTCGCGAAAGCCTTTTTCCTTCAGCTTGGCCGCGTAGGCCGCGCCTTTCAGCGGCAGCGCCGGCTTCCAGGAGTCCAGGCCCTCGAAGGTGTAGGGCGAGCGCATCGTGAAGTCCATCGACAGCGGGCAGCACGAGATCGCGCCGACCAGGCGATGACCGCGCGCATTCGCCTGCGCGATGGCATCGAGGTCCGAGAACACCGAGCGCGGATTGGTGCTGTTGTGCAGCAGCGCCGCCACCACCACCGGGCGGCCGCAGCCGGCGGCGAGCTCCTCGAGGAAGGCGATCTTCGTCTGCCCGCCCTTGGTGAGCATGAACAGGCCGCGACCCGCGTCCTTCAGCGCGCCGACCAGCGCGCGCAGCTCCGCGTCGTCGGCGAGGCGCGAAGGCATCGGCAGGCCGCCTTCGCCGTTGTGCGCGGGCGAGGTGCTGCTGGCAAAGCCAATCGCGCCGGCGCGCATGCCCTCGACCACCAGCGCGCGCATGCGCGCAATTTCCTCCGGCGTCGCCGCGCGGCGCGGCGCGTCCGCGCCCATGACATAGGTGCGCACCGACGAGTGGCCGACGAAGCCGGCGACGTTGATGGCGCTGCCCTGGCGCTCGAGCATGTCGAAATACTGCGGAATGGTCTCGAATTCCCAGCGGATGCCCTGGCGCAGCACCTCGAGCGACATGCCTTCGACCTGCGTCAGGTTCTTCATCACCAGCTCGCGGTCCGCGGGCTTGCACGGCGCGATGGTGAAGCCGCAGTTGCCGATGATCGCCGTGGTGACGCCGAGCGAAGGGGAAGGCGTCACCATCGGGTCCCAGGTGATCTGCGCGTCGTAGTGCGTGTGGTTGTCGATGATGCCGGGCATCAGCGCCAGGCCGCCGGCGTCGACGGTCGCCTTGCCCGCGAGCGACTTGCCGATCTCGGCGATCTTGCCGTCCCGGACCGCAAGATCCGCGGCAACGGGTTCCGAACCAAGACCGTCGATGAGGGTGGCGTTTCGAATGACGAAGTCGTGCATCCCCATATACTACCGGCCCCATGGATCCCTTTGACGTCAAAGGCAAGATGGCGGTCGTCACCGGCGCCGCGACCGGTATCGGCAAGGCGACCGCGGACCTGCTCGCCGCCCGGGGTTGTACAGTCGCCCGCCTGGATGTTCAGGCGGGCGAAAGCATTTCAATCTGCGATGTGGCTGACGAGTCCGCGGTCGAGAAGGTTTTCAGCAAACTGGGTCGCATCGACATCCTCGTCAACAACGCCGGCATCGCGGTGCGCAAGAACGCGTTCGAGATCACGCGCGAGGAATGGGACCGGGTGATCGCCGTCAACCAGACCGGGCTGTTTCTGTGCTCGCGCGCCGCGGCGCGGCGCATGAAGGACACGGGCGGCGGCGCCATCGTCAACCTCGCCTCGATCATGGGCTTCTCGGGCGGACTGTTCCCGAATCCCGCCTACCAGGCCTCGAAGGGCGCGGTGGTGAATCTGACGCGCGCGCTGGCGCTGGAGTTCGCGCCGTTCGGCATCCGCGTCAACGCCGTGGCGCCGACCTTTGTGCGCACCAACCTTACGACGCCGGTGTTCTCCAACCCCGAAGTGCTGAAGAAGGTGATGCAGCACACGCCGCTCGGCGTGTTGCCGGAGGTGGAGGACATCGCGCAGGCGATCCTGTTTCTCGCCGGGCCGGGCGCGCGCTGCATTACGGGTGTGACGCTGCCTGTGGACAGCGGCTACCTCGCCCGCTAGCATGCGCCCCGTGATTAACCGAATCCTGGTTGCTGTTGCGCTCGCCGTTCTGGCGGGCGCTGCCCACGCGCAGGTCGAAGTGAAGGACGCATGGATCCGCGGCATGGTGGCGCCGCAGGACACGACGGGCGCGTTCATGCAGATCACGTCGAAAACCGCGGCGCGGCTGGTGGGCGTGGAAACGCCGGCGGCCGGCATGGCCAGCATTCACCAGTCGAAGATGGAAGGCGACGTAATGCGCATGCGTCACGTCGAGGCAATCGATTTGCCACCCGGCAAGCCGGTCGACCTGAAGCCCGGGGGCTATCACGTCATGCTGATGCACGTCGCGCATCCGCTCAGGGAAGGCGAGTCGGTGCCGCTGACCCTGATCGTCGAAACCGCGGGCGGCAAGCGCGAGTCGGTGACGGTCGACGTGCCCGTCAGGTCGCTGACGACGCCCTCCCGCTAGAGCCACTCCGGGCAGGGCAGGCCCTTTTCGCGCAGGAACGCCGGGTTGAAGAGCCTGGACTGGTAGCGCGTGCCCGAGTCGGCAAGGATCGTCACCACGGTGTGTCCCGGCCCGAGGTCGTGCGCCAGCCGGATCGCGCCGGCGACGTTGATGCCGCTCGAGCCGCCAACGCACAGGCCCTCTTCGCGCAGCAGGTTGAAAACCAGCGGCAGCGCCTCGGCATCGGAAATCCGGTAGGCATCGTCGACCGGAGCACCCTCGATGTTCTTCGTCACGCGCCCGAGGCCGATGCCCTCGGTGATCGACGAGCCTTCCGACTTCAGCTCACCGTGCTTGAACCAGGAGTACATCGCCGCGCCCATCGGGTCGGCGGCGGCGGTGCGAATCCCGGGTTTGCGATCTTTCAGATACCGGCTGGTGCCGGCGAGCGTGCCGCCGGTCCCGATGGCGCAGACGAAGCCGTCGACCTTGCCGTCGGTCTGCCGCCAGATCTCGGGGCCGGTGCCGCGAAAGTGCGCGTCGCGGTTGGCGGTGTTGTCCCATTGGTTGGCCCACAGCGCGCCGAGTTCCTTCGCCACACGCTCCGAGACGTGCACGTAGTTGTTCGGGTCCTTGTAGGGCACCGCCGGCACTTCCCGCAGCTCGGCGCCGCACAGGCGCAGCATGTCCTTCTTCTCCTGGCTCTGCGTTTCCGGAATGACGATC
Organism: Burkholderiales bacterium; assembly: GCA_039934435.1. Lineage (GTDB taxonomy): Bacteria > Pseudomonadota > Gammaproteobacteria > Burkholderiales > SG8-39 > JAABQT01. The sequence continues at coordinate 1,556 of JBDTMD010000117.1, read as the reverse complement.
ACGGTGCGGTAGCCGCGCGCGTTGCCGACCAGCGCGAGGCCGATGCCCGTGTTGCCCGCGGTGCCGTCGACCACCACGCCGCCGGGCTTGAGCAGCCCGCGCTTTTCCGCATCGAGGATGATGTAGAGCGCGGCGCGGTCCTTGACCGAGCCGCCCGGGTTGAGGAACTCGGCTTTGGCGAGGATCTCGCAGCCGGTGAGTTCGGAAGCCCGGCGCAGCCGTATCAGCGGCGTATTGCCGACGGCTTCGGCGAACCCGTTGCGCGCATCCATGCCATATTGTGACAAATGAAAGGAGCCCCCGAATGAAAACCGCAGGCAGGATCTTCCTCACCGGCATGTTCACGGTGCTGCCGGTACTGGCGACCGTCTATCTCATCGTCTGGCTGGTCACGGGCGCCGAGCGCTTCGTCGGCAAGCAGCTGATGTGGCTGATTCCGGACCAGTACTACCGCACCGGGATGGGCCTGGCACTCGCCCTCGCCGCGATCTTCCTGGTGGGGATCCTGATGCACGCGTTGCTCTTTCGCCAGCTGTTCGGCTGGGCGGAGCGACTGGTGCTCGAGATCCCGCTGGTGCGCTCGGTATACGGCGCGCTGAAGGATCTGTTCGGCCTGTTCGCCGGGAACGACGCGGACCAGGCGATGCAGGTGGTGTCGGTCACGCTGCCGGGCACCGGCATGCGCGCGCTCGGCTTCGTTTCGCGCACTGACTTCACCGGCCTGCCCGCCGGTGTCGGGCGCGACGGCGAGATCGCCGTGTACCTGCCGATGAGCTACCAGATCGGCGGCTACACGCTGTTCATGCCGCGCGCGCAGGCGGTCGCCGTCGACATGTCGCGCGAGGACGCGATGAAGTTCATCCTCACCGCGGGGCTGAAATCCGCGCGCCGGGCTTGACTTGTATTTAACGTATGAGTTAAATACACGGCATGGACCGCCTGTCGCAGACCTTCGCCGCCCTGGCCGACCCGACGCGCCGCGCGCTGCTCGCGCGGCTGGCCCGGGGCGAGGCGAGCGTCGGCGAGCTGGCGCGGCCCTTCGATATCTCGCTGCCCGCGGTCTCGCGCCACCTGAAGGTGCTGGAACAGGCGCAGCTCATCGAGCGCGAGACCGACGCCCAGTGGCGCCTGTGCCGCATCCGCGGCCGGCCGCTGCGCGATGCGCACGCCTGGATCGAGCGCTACCGCCGCTTCTGGGAAGAGCGCCTCGACCAACTTGCCGACTACCTGGAGCAGCCATGAACCGCACCGCCACCTTCGAGCTGACCTTGACGCGCTTTATCCGCGCGCCGCGCGAGAAAGTGTTCGACGCCTTCGTCACCGAGGCGGGCATGAAAGGCTGGATGTGCCCGCGCGGCATGACCATTCCCGAGATGAAGCTCGATGCGCGCGTCGGCGGCGGATTTCGCCTGACGATGCGCGCGCGCGACGGCGAGCAGTTCAGCGCGCAGGCGCATTATCGCGAGCTGACGCGGCCCGAGCGCCTGGTCTACAACTGGCAATGGGTGGGCGAGGGCATGCCGAACATGGAAACGCTGATCACCGTGACGCTCGCC
>JBDTMD010000116.1:0-6181 GCA_039934435.1 Burkholderiales bacterium | reverse complement strand
GCTCCACTTTGATGGCCCGGAATTCGGCATTCAGCTTTTCGGGCAGCCAGGTCGCGACCGCCGGAAAGGCGATCAGGATGGCGATGGCGATGCACTGCAGGATCATGAACTCGAACATGCCCTTGTAGATCGTGCCGAGCGACCATTCCTTCACCACCTGCCTGAGGTAGTACGCGGACATCGCCACCGGCGGCGACAGGAACGCCGTCTGCAGCGTCACCGCCACCAGCGCGCCGAACCAGACCAGGTCGAATTCCAGCGCCTTGACCACCGGATAGAAGATCGGCAGGAACACCAGCACGATCGCCGGCCATTCGAACGGCCAGCCGAGAAGAAAGATCAGCACGACCACCAGGATCAGCATGATGGTCGGCGAAAACGGCAGCGCGAGCAGCGTATCGGTGATCCAGTTGGCGGTACCCAGGCGCGCGAACACCGCGCCGAAGATGTTCGAGGTCACCGCCAGCAGCAGCACCATCGCCGAAGTCGCGGTGGTGCTGAGCAGTGCCTGCTTGATCCCCGCCCAGGTCAGCTTGCGGTAGGCCGCGGCAAGAATGCCGGCGCCGAGCGCGCCGACCGCTGACGCTTCGGTCGGCGTGGCGAGGCCCGCGAGGATCGAGCCGAGCGTCGCCGAGATCAGGCCGAGCAGCGGCACCACGCCGATCAGCACCTCGCGGATCATCACCGGCACGCTGTGAACGCGCTCCTCCTTGGGCACCGGCGGGCCGAGCTTCGGATTGATGAACGAGCGCCCGAGGAGATAGGTCAGGTACAGCGCGGCGAGGATGATGCCCGGGCCGAAGGCCGCCGCGTACAGGTCCGACACCGGCACGCCGAGCACCGGCCCCATCACGATCAGCATGACCGAGGGCGGAATCAGAATGCCGAGCGTGCCGCCGGCGGTGATCGCGCCCGCGGAAAGCTTCGCGTCGTAGCCCGTCTTGATCATGATCGGCGAGGCCATGATGCCGAGCACCGTGACCGCGGCACCGACGATGCCGGTCGCCATCGCGAACACCGCCGCCGTCAGAATCACCACCGCATACAGCGAGCCGCGGATCGGCGCCAGCAGCAACCGGAACGCGGTGAACAAGCGCTCCATCAGTCCGGCCTGCTCGGTGAGGAATCCCATCAGGACGAACAGCGGCACGGCGGCGAGCAGTTCCTCCTTCATCATGCCGATGGTCTGGAAATACGCCAGGTCGAAGACCGTGTGGCCGAAGGTGAAATAGCCGAAGGTGAGCGCGAGGAACAGCAGCGTGAACGAGATCGGGAAGCCGATGAAGATCACGCCGATCATCACGATCAGCATGATCAGGCCGGTGAGCGCCTCGCCGCTCATATGTCGATCTTTTCCTTGTGCTCGAGCTCGATGCCGAGGCGCGCCGCATAGACGCTCTTGATCATTTCCGAAACGCCCTGGATCAGCAGCAGCAGCGCGGCCACCGGCACCACCGTCTTGAACGGCCAGAGCACGGGCCGCCAGGGGGTCTGCTCGGAGAGCTCCATGATCGAATACGCGTACCAGGCCTCACCTGCGCTCACCACCATGAAGACGGTCAGCGAGGGGAAGAAGAAGACGATGTAGGCCACCGAGTCGATGACGCCCTTGGTGCGGATCGACCATTTCTCGAAAAAGAAGTCGGTGCGGATGTGCGCGCCCTTGTGCAGCGCATACGCCGAGCCCAGCATGAAGACGCTGGCGTACATCATGTAGGTGAAATCGAACACCCAGACCGTGGGTGCGTCGAACACGTAGCGCATCATTACTTCGTACGCCACGGCGAACATCATCGGCACGTTGAGCAGCGCGACCCAGAAGCCCGTGCCGTCCGTGAACCGGTCGATGATCCGGACGATCGCGATCAGCTTCGGCGAAGGTTCAGCCATTTCCGATCCTGTCGGCGCTTGTCAGATTGGCCTCGCTGCTGCGTTACCGGGCGCCAACGCAAGCGGGGGCGGATTTCTCCGCCCCCGCGATGCCGTTTCGGCCGGCGTTACTTCTTGCCCTTGCCCGCCGCCTTTTCAGGCCAGTAGTAATTGGCCACGAACGAATACGGCGGGAACATGAAGCGCTTGGCCGGAACCACCAGCGCCGCGTATTCGCGCTGCGATTCGTGCGTCTTCTTGAAGAACGGATTCTTGGCCGCCTCTTCCTTGGCGATCTCGTCCCAGGTCTTAAGGAACGCCACCAGGATGTCGGGCGGGGTGCGCAGGATCTGCACGCCATGCTTGACCTGCAGCTCGCGGATGGCGTCGGCGTTCTGCCGTTGCCACTTCGCCCACCAGATGATGAAGGTTTCGCTGGCGACCGTCTTCAGCAATTCCTGCTGCTCGGGCTTGAGGCCCTTCCACACGTCGCCGTTGATCAGCACTTCGCCGATCGTCACGTTTTCGTGCACGCCGGGCGTGTAGTGGTATTTCCAGACGTTCTGGAAGCCCAAGCGCAGATCCTCGACGCCGCCCACCCACTCGGCGCAGTCGATCACGCCGCGCTGCGCGGCCGGGATGATCTCGCCGCCGGGCATGTTCACGGTGGTCATGCCCATTCTCTTCCAGACCTCGGCCGCCATGCCGGTCTGCCGGCATTTCATGCCTTTCATGTCGGCCAGGTTCTTGATCGGTCGCTTGAACCAGCCGAAGGCCTGCGGGCCCGAAGGCAGGATCGGGATCCACTGCACGTTGAGCTTGAGCTCCTTCTGGAAGAACTCGTTGCACAGCTCGATGCCGCCGCCGTGGTGCATCCAGCCGAGTGCATCGACCATGTCCATGCCAAAGGTGCCGCCAGGACCGCCGGTGCACAGGATCGCGGCCTTGTTCTTGCCGACCCAGTAGCCCGACCAGGCGTGCGCGCCGTCGAGCACGTGCTTGCTGGTGGCATCGAGCACCTCGAAGGCCGGCACCACCTGGCCCGCGGGCATGGTGTTGATCTTCATCGTGCCGCCACTCACTTTGCTGATGCGGTCGGCGAAGTAAAGAAAGTTTTCATACAGCGTCAGGCTCGCAGGCCAGGTCGCCTGCATGTTGAGCGTCGTCGTCTGGGCCTGGGCCCCGGCGGCGAACGTTGCCGCGCACGCAAATACCGCGGCCGAACGGACGAATGACCTCATGTTTCCCCCCCCCTCTGGATGGACCTGCAAGGCGAGTGCAGCGTACACGTTGGATTTTGCCTGGTCAACAGGATGCGGACCGGAACGCGTCAGTCGAGCCGGACCACGATGCCTTGCAGCGGCGCCGCCGGCGCCGGATAGCGCTCCATCACCAGCGGGTCGTGCCCGGGAATGACGTGCGCCGGTGATTCGGCGAGCGACTGCGCGCGGCGCCAGCCATCGACCATGTCGCCGAGGTTGTAGACGATGGGGTACGGCCGGCCCTGCTCCATGTTGGCATAAAAGTGGCTGGCGTCCGACGCGAGCACGACCCAGCCGCGTCGTGTGGCGACGCGCACGATCTGCATGCCCATCGTGTGGCCGCCCACATGGTGCAGCGTCACGCCGGGCGCCAGCTCGCCATCGCCATCATGAAAGCGCACACGCCCCGCGTACACACGGCGCACCATGCCGACGACGTCCTCGACCTCGAAGGCGTGGCGCATGCCCTCGACCGTCATGTAGCGGCCGGTGGCGTACTGCATTTCCAGATCCTGCAGGTGAAACATCGCCTGCGGGAACAGCTCGAAGTTTCCCACGTGGTCGTAATGCAGGTGCGTGATCACCACATCCTTGACGGTCGCGGGATCCACTGCCATGCGCCGCAGTCCTTCCTCCACCGGAAGCGTGATCTGGCGGCCGCGCTTCGCCGCCACCGCGGCATTGAAGCCCGTGTCGACGACGATCTCGCGCCCCTTGCCGCGGATCAGCCAGACGAAGTAGTCCAGGGGCATCGGGCCGTCATGCGGGTCGCCGCCGAGAAAATTGGCGCCCGCATTGCGCTGCAGATGCCCGTACTTGATGGCGTAGATTTCGTAGCTCATGAGATTGTGATGCGCGCGAATTTTCGTTTGCCAACCTGGGCGACGACGGTTTCTCCGCTCGCCAGCTTGCGTGCCTTGTCGGCGAGCCGCTCGCCGTTCAGCTTCACCCCGCCCTGCTCGATATTGCGCGCCGCTTCGGAAACGCTCGGCGCCAGACCGGCCTGCTTGAGCGCCTGCGTCACCGCCAGGCCGCCGGCCGGCGCCTGCAGCGTCACCGCCGGCATGTCCGCGGGCGTCTGCCCGTCACGGAAGCGCTGCGCGAAATCCTGCTCGGCGCGATCCGCCGCCGCACGCGAGTGAAAGCGCGTCACGATCTCCTTGGCAAACCGGATCTTGACGTCGCGCGGGTTGGACCCGGCCGCGACTTCGGCGCGCCACTTGCTCACGGTCGGCAGCGGCTCGAACGAGAGCAGCTCGATGTAGCGCCACATGCGTTCGTCCGATACCGACATCAGCTTGCCGAAGATCTCGCTTGCCGGCTCGGCAATGCCGACGTAATTGCCGAGAGATTTCGACATCTTGTCGCCGCCCGTAATCCCTTCCAGCAGCGGCGTGGTCAGCACGCACTGCGGCTCCTGGCCATAGTCCTTCTGCAGCTCGCGGCCGACCAGCAGATTGAATTTCTGGTCGGTGCCGCCGAGCTCGACGTCAGCCTTCATCGCCACCGAATCGTAGCCCTGCATCAGCGGATAGAGCAGCTCGTGCACCGCGATCGGCTGCCCGGCGCGGTAGCGCTTGGCGAAATCATCGCGCTCGAGGATGCGCGCCACGGTGTAGCGCGCGGCGAGGCGCATCATGCCTTCGGCGCCGAGCTGATCGGACCACTCGGAATTGAACAGGATCTGCGTGCGCTCGGGATCGAGGATCTTGAACGCCTGCTCGCGATAGCTCTTCGCGTTTTCCAGGATCTGCTCGCGCGACAGCGGCGGCCGGGTCTGGTTCTTGCCCGTCGGATCCCCGATCATGCCGGTGAAATCACCGATCAGGAACTGCACCTGGTGGCCGAGCTCCTGGAAGTGGCGCAGCTTGTTGATGACCACCGTATGGCCGAGGTGCAGGTCGGGCGCCGTCGGATCCAGCCCGAGCTTGATGCGCAGCGGCGTGCCGCGCGCGAGCTTGCGCACCAGCTCCTCCTCGACGATCAGTTCCTCGGCACCGCGCTTGATGAGCGCGAGCGCTTCGTCAACTGCGGGCTTCTGGTTTTGTGGCACGGCGATTTTTGCTAGACTGACGCAGGCAACTGAATAGAAAAGAATTCTAGCCGATCCATGACCCCCTACGCGCCCATGCGGCGCGCCGCCCTCATTGCGGCGCTCGTGCTCTCCGGCGTAGTCCTCGCCGTAGCCGCGATGGCGCCGTCGCCCGAAGCGGCGGCGACCTTGCTGCGCAAGGCGGTAATCGAGCCGGTCGCGCTCGGCGCCGAAGCGTCGGTGCTGGCGCCGCCGGCGCAGTATGTGCGCGAAGAGCGCTTTCAGCGCGGCGATACCCTGGCGGGGCTGCTTTCGCGCCTTGGTGTCGGCGCGGAAGACACGCGCCGGTTGATTCGCCTGCCGGCGCTGCGCATGCTGCGCCCCGGTTTCGTCGTCACGGCCGAAATCGGCGCGGAGGGCAGCGCGTTGCGGCTCAGCTACCTGGCGACTCGGGACACGCTGATGGTGGTCGAGCGAGCGCCCGACGGTTTCAACGCCCAGCAGCTGCCCGCGCCGCTGCACACCCAGGCCGTGCTGCGCGAGGGGATCATCCAAAGCTCCCTGTTCGCCGCCACCGATGGGGCCGGCGTGCCCGATTCCGTCGCCATCCAGATCGCCGATATCTTCGCCGGTGACGTCGATTTCGACCGCGATCTGCGGCGCGGCGATCGCTTCGCCGTGGTCTATGAGCAGCATTTCCTGGCCGGTCGCGCCGTGCACACCGGGAACGTGCTGGCCGCGGAGTTCGTCAACCAGGGGCGCAGCCTGCGCGCGGTTCATTACACCCGGGCAAACGGTGGCGGCGGCTATTACGCGCCCGACGGCAGCAACCTGCGAAAAGAGTTCCTGCGTTCGCCGCTCGAGTACACCCGCGTCAGCTCCGGCTTCGGCATGCGCCGGCATCCATTCAACAAGTCCTGGCGGGCGCACACCGGCATCGACTTCGCGGCACCCACGGGCACTCGTGTTCGAGCGGCGGGCGACGGGGTGGTCCAATTCGCCGGCGCCAATTGTGATG
>JBDTMD010000115.1:0-6234 GCA_039934435.1 Burkholderiales bacterium | reverse complement strand
TCGCCGGCCCGCTCGTCGAAGGCGCCGAAGTCATTGTCGGGCTGGCAGCGCCGGACAAGCGCGATTCGGGCCTGCCGCGCTTGCGCCTTTTCTGATGGCAGCGCCGCTGATCCGCACGCAGGGCCTGGAGAAGGTCTATCACGTCGGCGACAACGTCATCCACGCACTGGCCGGGGTCAGCGTCGACATTGCTCGCGGCCAGTGCCTGGCGGTGATGGGCCCATCGGGCTCCGGGAAGTCCACCTTTATGAACGTCCTTGGCTGCCTCGACCGTCCGAGCGGCGGCGAGTACCTGCTTGACGGGCAGCACGTATCGGCACTGGCCGACGACGCCCTGGCCGCACTGCGCAATCGCAGCATCGGCTTCGTGTTCCAGAGCTTCAATCTGCTGGCGCGCACCAGCGCGCTGGAGAATGTCGAGCTGCCCCTGGTCTACGCCGGGGTCGCCGCGCGGCCAAGGCGCGACCGCGCGCTCGAGATGCTGGCGCGGGTCGGCCTGGCCGAGCGCGCGCACCACCTGCCGCAACAGCTCTCCGGTGGCCAGCAGCAGCGTGTGGCCATCGCCCGCGCCCTGGTGACGCAACCGGTGCTGATCCTCGCCGACGAGCCGACCGGCGCCCTCGACTCGCGCACCAGCCTGGAGATCATGGCGCTGTTCCAGGAGCTGAACCGGCAGGGCATGACCGTCGTGCTGGTGACGCACGAAGGCGACGTTGCGCGCTTCGCGCGGCGCGTACTGCGCTTTCTGGACGGACGCGTAATCGCCGACGATGCCAACGGCGCGCCCGCGGACGCGCAGCGGCTTCTTTCGGGCGAGGCGGCGGTCGCCGCATGAGCCTCGGCGCGCTCCTTCGTGTGGCGCTGCGCGCGCTGGCGGTGAATAAGCTGCGCAGCGCGCTCACCATGCTCGGCATCATCATCGGCGTGGCGGCAGTTATCGTCATGATCGCAGTGGGCGCTGGCGCGCAGGCCCGGGTGGAGGAACAGATCCGCGCGCTCGGCTCGAATCTGCTGCTGATCCTTTCGGGTGCGCGCACGCAAGGCGGCGTGCGTCTCGGCGTGGGCTCCAATTACACGCTGTCGGAGGACGATGCCACCGCCATCAATCGTGAAATCAGCGAAGCGCTGGCCGCGCCGGCGCTGCGCGGTGGCGCGCAAGTGATCTGGGGCAACACCAACTGGGCGACGCAAATCTACGGCACCACGCCGGAGTATCTGGATGTCCGGCAATGGCGCCTGGAGGCGGGCCGCATCTTCGAGCCGGCCGAGATGTCCGGCGCGGGCAAGGTCTGCGTCGTCGGCCAGACCGTGGTGCGGCAGTTGTTCGGCGATTCCGATCCGCTGGGTCAGGTGATTCGCATCAAGCGCGTTCCGTTTATCGTCGTCGGCGTCCTCGAGATCAAGGGCCAGAGCATGATGGGCACCGACCAGGACGACGTCATCCTGGTGCCGATCGCCACGGCACGCAGCCGCGTGCTGGGAACCGCCAACCTCGCCAAGCAGCGCGCCGTCAGCACGATCTGGGTCAAGGTTGCCGAAGGCTACGACACCCTGACCGTCGAAGAGCAGGTGCGCGTTCTGCTGCGGCAGCGGCACCGCCTGCAGCCCGGCGCCGAAGACGATTTCTCTCTGCGCAACCTGGCCGAATTCATGGCCGCACAGGAAGCCTCGAGCCGGGTGCTCGCGCTGTTGCTCGCGGCTGTGGCATCCGTGTCGCTGGTGGTAGGCGGCATCGGTATCATGAACATCATGCTGGTCTCGGTCACCGAGCGCACCCGCGAAATCGGCTTGCGCATGGCGCTCGGCGCGCGCACCCGCGACATCCTCGGCCAGTTCCTGGTCGAGGCGGTCACGTTGTCGCTGATCGGCGGCCTGGTCGGCGTTCTGATCGGCGTCGGCGGTGCGCTTGCCGTGGCGCAGCTCGCGGGCTGGAAAGTGCTGCTGTCCGGAGAGGCCGTCGCGCTCGCAGTGGCCTTCGCCTTCGCCATAGGCGTGTTTTTCGGCTTCTATCCGGCGCGCAAGGCGGCGCGCCTGAACCCGGTGGAGGCGCTGCGCTTCGAATGAGCCGCGCACTACTCTGGCGCGCCACGGGCGCCGTGGCCATCGCCCTACTCGCCGCCGCGCTGTATGTGCCGTTTCTCGGCAATCCCCTGGTGTTCGACGACAAGATATTCTTTTCCGGATACCGCTTTTCCTACTACGCCACGCATCCGCTCGGCCTGGACCTCAGGCTGCCGCCCTATTTCTCGCTCACCATCATAAAGGTCTTGTGGGACGGAATTGTCGCGCAGCGCGTCGTCAGCCTGATCCTGCACATCGGCTGCGGGTTTGCCCTGTACAGACTGCTGTTGGACCTGCAGCGGGTGACGCTGCGACCAGCGAACGAAGCCGATGCGGCGCTGCGGGCGGGAATCGGCGCCGCGGCATTCGTTCTGCATCCGGTGGCCGTATACGGCGCCGCCTACCTGGTCCAGCGCAGCATCGTCATGGCGACGCTGTTCGGGCTGCTGTCGGCAGTCCTTTTCCTGCGCGGCCTGCGCCGCGGCAGCCACGCCGACGCCCTGTCCGCCGCGCTGCTGTACTCACTGGCTGTGCTTTCCAAGGAGCACGCGGTGCTGCTGCCCGCCGCGATCGTTCCGGTCGCGATCCTGACCGAGACGACACGGCGCTTTGCGCTGCGGCACACCGCGATCTATCTCGCGGCCTGCGCGCCGGCGGCGATTTTCGTCACGCTGCGCAGCGTGGGAGTAATCGGCGGCGTCTATGAAGAAGGGGTGGGCGCGATTGCGGCACAGGTGAGCGCGGCCTCGGGCGCGGACATCCTGCAGCATTCGCTCGCACTCAGCGCAGTGACGCAGGCGGGGCTGTTCTTCAAGTATCTCGCCCTGTGGCTCTGGCCCGACCCGGCCTGGATGTCCATCGATGTGCGCGTCGATTTCGCCGCCGGTTGGACGCCCGCGTGGATTGCCGTCAAGGGGGTTGGCTTCGCGGCATGCGGAGCGCTCGGTGTGGCGCTGCTCCTGCGCCGGGGCGCGATCGGGCTCGCGGGCTTCGGCCTGCTTTTCGCCTGGATTCTGTTCTTCGTCGAATTCACCGCCGCGCGTTACCAGGAGCCTTTTGTCCTTTATCGCAGCTATTTGTGGGGAGCGGGCTTTATTTGCATCCTGGTTGCCGCGCTGTCTCGCTTGCCTCGCCCCGCAGCGGTGGCCGCCGGCATACTCGCTTGCTCAGTCCTGGGTTATGCCGCACACGGCCGCCTCGTCACGTTCTCCCATCCCTTGCTCCTGTGGGAGGACGCCGCAAACAAGTTGCCCGATTACCCCGTGCCCTGGGGTTCGCGCACGCTTTTTGGCCTGGGCCGGGAATACCTGTATGCTGGTCAACCGGAAAAGGCGATTGCCACCACGGAGCGTTGCGCGCGGCTTTACCCCAGGACCGTGCAATGCGTGTACGCGCGCGGTGCCATCCATCTGCAACTCGAGCAGTATGAATTGGCGAAGCAGTATCTCCTGCGCGCGCTCGAGTTGGAGCCTAAAGGCGGCATCATCTACCACCGCCTCGGGCTCGCACTAGAAGGGCTGAAGCGGGTGAGCGAAGCGCGGGCGATGTTCGAGCAGGCCGAGAAGAACGGCTACTCGGGCGCGCGCTTCGAGCTGCAGCGGCTGGAAAACCCAGGCAGCAGCATCCACCAACCGGGCGCGAATCCCGCAGGTAGAAAATAAAAAAGGCGCCCCGCAGGGCGCCTTCGTCTTGCAGCCGTCGCCGGCTTAGTTGCCGCGGCAGGAGCCCGGCAGGTACTTCGCTAGCACGGTCGTGTTGTCAGCGGTGCTGCCGCAACGCCATCCGTACAGGCCCTGGCCCATGTTGACGGTCGTGTTGGCAACCGTGGTCGAATTGATCAGCGGCGCCAGCGAGACGGTGCTGGTGTCCACGCTCACGCTGATGTTCTGCACGGTCGCCGTGACGACGCCGTTGACGTCAGTCGCGAGGCCACCGACATACTTCGACTGCACCGCTTCACAGCCCCACTGGTTGGCCTGGGGCGGCGTGCCGCCGGTCTGATAGACCTCGGTGATCGACGTGCGGCAGGCGCTCATCGCCAGAATCACCTCGGACATCTTCGCCCGGATGGTGTAGTCCTGGTACGCGGGGAGCGCCACCGCGGCCAGAATGCCGATGATCGCAACCACGATCATCAGCTCGATCAGCGTAAAGCCCTGTTGCATGCGTTTCATTCGAATCTCCTTTAAGGTTAAGACGCGGCTGGGCCGCTGACGGCTATTGATGCAAGCCGCATGCCAGGGCCAGGACTGCCAAAAACATCACCAAAATCATGGGCTAGCGCCTTTTGGCGTGACGAAAATGGGCAGTCGGTGACCTATCTTGGCCGCCGGCTTCGCAGCGGGCGTATGTGAGAATCAAGCCCCTCACGCAGCGATCGGCCTCTCCGTCTTGTTAGCCAAGTTGCTGAAACGGCTCTTTTCCTTCGGCCCCAACCGCGCGGCGCCGGAGAATGCGGTTGCGCAGGCCGAGCATCTGATCGCCCGGGGTCTGGACAGCGAACGGGGAGGGCGCCCAGAGGAGGCCTGCGGGCACTTTCGCGCCGCTGTTACTCTCGCCCCCGGCCATAGTCCCGCGCATCTCAACCTCGGTATTGCCCTAGAAGGGATCGGGGACACCGAGGCGGCGATGCGGGCGTATGAGACCGCGCTTGGACTGGATCCGGGCAGCCCCTACGCAGGCTACAACCTTGGCAAGGCGTTCTATCTGCGCGGCGATCTGGGCCGCGCGGAAGAGCTCCTGCGCACGGCTCTGTTGCACAAACCGGAATTCCCGGAAGCGCTCGTGGTGCTCGCGAGCGTTCTCGAGGCCAGGGGCGACGGGCCAGCGGCAATGCAGAGCCTGATGCAGGCGCTCGAACTCCGTCCGGAATACGCGGGCGCATGGCGCAATCTTGGCATGCTGCAGTCGAGGATGCAGCTGTGGCCGGACGCGGCCTCATCGTTGAGACGTGCCGTCGAATTTGATCCAGCCGACGCGGATTTGCACTACCGGCTCGGCGATGCCCTGCACCGTGCCCAACAGTGGGGTGAAGCGGAGGGCTGCTACCGCCAGGCCTTGGCATTGCGCCCGGCATACGCCGAGGCGTGGTGCAACCTCGGCAACGTGCTCGCCGACCGCGGCCGGCGCGACGAAGCCGCGTCCTGCCTGGACCAGGCGCTCAAGATTCGCCCGGACTATGCCGACGCCCATGTCGGGCGCGGAAACGTCTTTGCTGCCAGCAGCCGGTTGGAAGAGGCGGCGATCTGCTATCGCAGGGCGCTGGCGCTTGACCCTGGCATTGCCGATGCCGAAGTCAATCTTGGCAATGTCCTGAAAGACCAGGGCCTGCGCGGCGAGGCGCTGCAGCACTACGACGCTGCGTTGCAGCTGAGCCCGCAAGCCGCGGAAGCCAGATGGGCGCGCGCAATGTGCCACATCCCGGCCATGCGCGAAGCGAACGAGGATCTCGCCGCAAGTCGCGCACGATTTGCGACTGAACTCGTCAATCTGGCAGCTTGGTTCGACGACGCGCGCACGGCGCACGGCTGGAAGGCGGTGGGCGTGGCGCAGCCGTTCTGGCTCGCCTACCAGGAGGAGGACAACCGCGAGTTGCTCCAGAGCTACGGTCGGCTCTGCGCCCGGTTGATGGCGCCTTGGCAGGCGAAATTCGCGCCCGCGCCAGCGGCGCGGCGCGCCACGCGAGCGGTGCGCGTCGGCATCGTGTCGCAGTTCTTCCGCGACCATTCCGTGTGGAATGCAATCATCAAGGGTTGGTTCCAGCAATTGGACAGCACGCGCTTTGGCCTGCTGGCGTTCTGTCTGGATCCCTACCAGGACGCCGAGACGCACTTCGCGCGTTCGCGTGCATTGTGCTTCGAGCAGGGTCATGCCGGCCTGCGCCAATGGACGGCTGCGATCCTCGAGGCGCAGCCGGACGTGCTGATCTATCCCGAGATCGGCATGGATCCGATGAGCGCGAAGCTGGCGAGCATGCGGCTGGCACCAGTGCAGGCGGCGTCATGGGGTCATCCCGAAACCACGGGGTTGCCGACAATCGACGCCTATCTTTCCGCCGCCGATTTCGAACCGGAAGGGGCGCAGGCGTCCTACACCGAACGCCTGGTAGCGCTGCCCAAGCTCGGCTGCTGCGTGCAACCAAGCGCCCTCGATGCCGAACCGGTCGATGCAATG
>JBDTMD010000114.1:0-6244 GCA_039934435.1 Burkholderiales bacterium | reverse complement strand
AGGCCGCCGACGAGCTCTACGAGCTGCCGCCCTACGGCAACCTGTCGCTGCTGCACCTGACCGACGTCCACGCACAGCTTTTGCCGCTGTACTTCCGCGAGCCGGTCGGCGCGGATTTCGCCGCGCGCTACGGCATCGCAGCCCGCAGCAGGGCGGCGCACGCCTTCACGCACGTGGACTTCGTCGCTGCCGCGCGCCGCTACGGCAAGGTGGGCGGCTACGCGCACTTTGCCACGCTGGTGAAAAGAATCCGCGCTGCGCGCCCGCACGCGCTGCTCCTGGACGGCGGCGATTCCTGGCAGGGCTCGGCAACGTCGCTCTGGACCGAGGGCGCGGACATGATCGGCGCTCAGAAACGCCTCGGCGTGGATTTCATGACGGCGCACTGGGAGTTCACCTACGGAGCGCGGCGCGTTGTACGGGCCGTCGAGAAAGAGCTCGCGCCGATCGGGTTTCTGGCGCAAAACGTGACGACGGTGGATTTCGAGGATCCGGTGTTCAAGCCCTACGCGCTGCGCACGGTGAACGGCGTCGCCCTCGCCGTGATCGGGCAGGCGTTCCCCTACACACCGATCGCCAATCCGCGCTACCTGGTCGCCGAATGGACCTTCGGCATCCAGGAATTGCGCCTGCAAAGAATGGTGGACGAGGTGCGCGCCAAGGGCGCGCAGGCCGTCGTGCTGCTCTCGCACAACGGCCTGGAGGTGGATCTCAAGCTCGCCTCGCGCGTGCGCGGTATCGACGCGATCCTCGGCGGCCACACCCATGACGGCATCCCGGCACCGACCGTGGTGGGCAAGACGCTGGTAACCAATGCCGGCTCACACGGCAAGTTCCTCGGCGTGCTCGACCTGGAGGTGAAGGGCGGCGCCGTCTCGGGCTACCGCTATCGCCTGCTGCCGGTGTTCTCCAACCTGCTGCCGGCGGACGGCGCGATGGACGCCTACATTGATTCGGTGCGAGCGCCTTTCCGCGCCCGCCTGGAAGAAAAGCTCGCCGTCACCGAGGGGCTTCTGTACCGCCGCGGCACGTTCAACGGCACCTGGGACCAGCTGCTGCTCGATGCGCTGCTCGCGGAGATGGATGCCGAGATCGCATTCTCGCCGGGCTTTCGCTGGGGCGGGACGTTGCTGCCCGGCGACGCGGTCAGCTTCGAGCACCTGATGGACCAGACCGCCATTACCTATCCCTACGCCACGCTGCGTGAATTGAGTGGCGCGGAGATCAAGGCCGTCCTCGAAGACATCGCCGACAATCTGTTCAACCCAGACCCCTACCTGCAGCAGGGCGGCGATATGGTGCGCGTGGGCGGCATGACCTATGCCTGCGATCCGCGCGCCGGCATTGGCGCGCGCATCTCGGACATGCGACTGCAAGGCCGGCCGCTCGAGGCGGCGAAACGCTACAAGGTGGCGGGCTGGGCGCCGGTCGCCGAAGGCGCGAGCGGCGAGCCGGTATGGGACCTCGCCGCGCGCTACCTGCGCGCGCGGCGCAGCATCGCGCCGCTCGCGGCGGCCGTGCCGCGCCTTATCGGCTATTGACCGGCGATTTCGGATCCATCAGCAGCGCCGTGAGGTCCTGGATCTGGTCCTCTTCGAGCGCGTGGACGTGGCCGAAGCGCGGCATCTGCGAGCACAAGTTGTACGCCTTGGCGTTGTAGATCTTGGAGTAGGCGTAGCGCTGGATCTCGATGCCGTAGCCGCGCAGCTTGCCGTACTGGTACAGGCTCGGGCCGATCGTGCCGAAAGACGTCGTGTCCGGGCCGATCTGGTGGCAGTTATAGCAGCCGCCGCCGTTGTCCTCGCCGCGCGAGGTCTTGCCCGGCTTGTCGCTCCAGGTCATGCCGCGACCGCGCTGCGCGATCTTCTCGCCGGATTTCCAGTCACCGAGCAGCTTGCCGTCCGCCGGCCACTTGACGCCCGCGTATTGCCTGGCGCGCAGCTTGGCGTCGAGCTCGGCCGGGGGATTGTTGTCGTACTTGTTGCATGCCGCGGTGACGTCGTCTTCTTTCAGCCGGTCCATGCCGGCGATGCCTTTGGCGTGAAAATCGCGCTGCATCAGCGCCAGCGCCTCGTCGCGCGGACTGGATTGCATCGCCGCGCAGGCGGCGAGCACCGCCGCGCCGGCCGCCATTGTCGCTGCAAGACCGATTCTCATGGCGTGTCTCCTAGCGCTTGATCCCGGGGCCCTTGTACTCCTGGCCCTGGGCGTTGACGGTGAGATAGGTAAGCAGCGCGCTCAGCATTTCCGAGGCGTAGTCGGGCTCGGGGAAGCGCTGCTGCCGGAAGCAGTCGTTCAGGCGCCATTGCAGCGTGTGCATGACGCCGCCGGTCATGCGGTAGCCCGGCCAGCCCTGGATCGCGCGGATCGCCTGCTCGGGCTTGGTGAAGTTGGGCAGCGGTTGCGTGCGGATGCGCTGGCCATCGACGCCGTGGCAGCTGGCGCACGAGAAGTCGTAGGCGCCCGCGCGGTAGAAGAAGATCTCCTTGCCGATGGCGTAGGCCGCCTTCTCTTTCGGGTGTGACTGCTGCGGCGCGAGCTTCATGCCCGCCGATTGCGCGGCGACGTACGTGGTGATCGACACCGGGTCCGGCGTCTTGTTGGCGCTGCTGAAGGGCTTGTCGTCGAGTTTGTCGAGCTCGAAGCCCTGCAACTCGACCATGCAGTGGACGATGCGCGCCTCGGCGTCCATGACGCGATCGACGTCGGCGAAGTAGCGCGGCATTTGCGCGTACGCGCCCTTGACGACGCCGGGCCCCAGGCCCAGATCGCATTGTTCGAGCGAAGCGTTCTTCGGCCCGCGGCGCATTTTCCACAGCTGCTCGCCCTTGACCTCGAACAGCTCCGCCGGGTTGGCCTCCTCCATGATGGCGCGGAACTTGTCGAAGTCCGCCGCGACCGGGTCATCCATCTGCGCCGAAGCCTCGGTCCAAGCCAAGCTGGCGGCGAGCGCCAAGCTGAGTCCTATGAGTGCGAGCGCTCGTTTCATGTCATCTCCTCAGGAACCACCGCGGATGGTGGTCTCGTCCGTGCGCGATTCGCCCAGGTTGTCCTTCCAGGTCACCGTGATCGTGTCGCCCGCTTTCGCGCCCTTCACCTTGAAGGCGAACACCGGATTGCGCGAGATCGCCTGGCTGATGTCGGCGCTGAACACGGTCTTGCCGTTCAGCTGCGCAGTCACTGTCTGGATGAAATGCAGCGGCACCGTCTTGCCGCCCTGCTTGCGCTGGCCGGTTTCCATCGGGTGCGCCATCAGCACGCGCACGTCGGCGACGTCGCCCTGCACGGTGGCGCGGATCTTCATCGGGTCTGCCATGGTCTTGCCTCCTCAGCCGCCGCAGCCGCCGATCGTGACCTTCACTTCCTTGGCGGTGGTGTAGTACTTGCCGCCCGCCGCCACCACCACGCGCACCGGCGTCGATTCGCCGAGCTTGGCGCGCAGGTGCACATAGGGAACCGTGCCGGCCGCGAAATCGAAAGTGCCGGTGTAAGGGAAGGGATTCTTTTCCAGGAACACCGAGATGCTGGTGGTGCCCGCGATGTTGCTGGTGACGTCGATCGGCACCACGGCGCCGTTCTCGGCAATGTCGGGCGCGCGGATCTCGATGTCCTTGCTCTCCGCTGCATCCGCCATGCCGAGCGTTTTCATCGCGTCGACGGCGGATTTCGCCTCGAACGCGCCCTTGTTCCAGGCGGCCAGCGCGCGGCCGGGCCTGAGCAGCACGCCGCCGAAAACGGCGAGCAGTCCGAGCGCACCGCCGGCCTTGATGGCGGATCTGCGTGTTTGTTGCATGTCTCCTCCTCGTGCCCAGTTTGATTTATGCGTATGGCAAGCCCGGGCTAGAGCGCCTAGCCTACTCAATTTCCCCCGCGATGCACAAGCGGATTGATTTTCGGCCCTGCATGGAAAATTGATTCGCCCCATAACGTAACCTAATTCGGTCCGCGCTTCGTGCGCGCATAAGCTTACGAGCGGCGCCCGCGCTTGGCGCCCACTTATAACTTATATCGACGATCCGAAGGAGGGGGATTCATGCCACGACTGACCAGAACATTCAGCTGTTGCGCGCTCATCGCCTTGCTCGCCGCGGGCTGCGCCGGCAAGCCTGCGCAACCGCCAGCCGCCGAGGGCATAAAGCCTTCCGCCGCCGCCGCGGGCTTCGCCGCCATCCCGAAGGACAAAGACACCGACCTCAAGCTCTACACCGCGGACGGCCGCGTGCTGAAAGGTGCGGACGCGCTCGGCCGCATGCAGCGCGAGGCCGGGCTGATCCTGTGGCTGGCCGGCAACCAGTTCTTCGCCATGGACGACGTCGTCGGCGCGTTCCAGAAACAGCAAGCGGGCGTGGCCGTGGGCATCATCACCTTGCCGCCCGGCCTGCTCCTGCGCGCAATTCAGACGGGCGGCTGGACCTATCAGGGACAATCTTTCCCCGGGCTGCCCGACGTCTATGCCTCCGTGAACCTCGATCACCTCAAGGCGCTCAGGAAGGCGGGCCTCATGGATACCTACGCCATCTATCTGCATAACGAAATGGAGCTGATGGTGGCGCAGGGCAATCCGAAGCGCATCACCGGCATCAAGGATCTCGTGCGCGCCGACGTGCGCACTTCGCTGCCGAATCCCGTGAGCGAGGGCATCATGCGTTTCTACGGGCGCAAGGTGCTCGAGCGGCACGGGCTGTGGAACCAGATCGCCGCCGGCAAGGAATGCGCCTCGTGCCAGACCACGCCCAATAACTGGTTCACGTCGGTACACCACCGCGAAACACCCGAGCGCATCCAGGACGGCAGATCCGATACCGGCATCGTCTGGGTGACCGAGACGATGGAAGCCAAGCGCGAGGGGGCGCGGGTGGATTCCGTGCGCCTGCCGCCCGAAGACAGCCTGGTCGACGAGGTGTCCTACGCCATCGGCAGCCTGACAAACAGCAGAAAAAAGGACATGGCCGACCGGTACATCCGATTCCTTGCGACGTCCGAGGCAAAGCAGGCATATTCCAAATTTGGCTTCGTGAACGCGTCGGATGCCGAGCTGCGGCTCAAGCCGATCCCGTAGGCGCGGACAGCTCTGCGCGTTCGTTGCACAAGGAGGATCTTATGAACGCACGGCGTACGGGGTGGTGGGCTATGTTGCAAATCGCCGCGTTCCTGGCGGCGGCGTCGGGGCATCTCGCCGCCGCCGACGCGGACAAGAACCCGGTGGGGCCCGACAAGGTGGTCTATCACATCAGCGACACGGTGCAGCAGGCGCAGGATGCGTTCCGCTATATCCGCAACCACCTTGAGGTGAATCCCAAGGCGCGCATCGTCGTCGTGACGCACGCCAACGGCGTCGATTTCCTGATGAAGGGCACCGCCGACAAGAACGGCAATCCGTACAGCGTCCCGGTCGAGGACCTGGCGTTCCTCGGCGTGCGCTTCGAGGTCTGCGACATCACGCTGCGCGAGCGAAAATTGCAGCGCTCGCAGTTCGTCGCCGACGCGACTTTCGTGCCTTCCGGCGTGGCGGAAATCGTCCGCCTGCAGCAGCGCGAGGGCTACGCCTATCTGCGGCCGTAACGGACCGCGCCGCGCCGCCGGGCAAATCGCGGCGGGGAACTTTTAGCGCCGGATTTCGGTCCGATGGGTGCGCGTCGCGATGGAATTGCGGAATGCGCGCGATTCTTTGCGATAATGCGCCCCCTCTGAAGTTAGGCACGCCCGATGATCCGCATTGAAAACCTGGTGAAGGCGTTCGGCGCCATGCGCGCCGTGGACGGCGTGTCCTTCGCCGTCGAGCGCGGCGAGGTGCTCGGCTTTCTCGGCCCGAACGGCGCCGGCAAGTCGACCACCAGGCGCATGATCACGGGCTTTTTCCCGCCCACCAGCGGCCGCGTCTCGGTCGGCGGCCATGATGTGGCCGAGGCGCCGCTCGCCGCCAAGCGCCTGATCGGCTATCTGCCGGAAGCCGCGCCCTCCTACCCCGAAATGACGGTGCACGGTTTTCTCGCCTTCGCCGCCGAAATGCGCGGCCTGGCGGGCGACGCGCGGCGCAAGGCGATCGGCCGCGTGGTCGAGCTGTGCTTTCTCGACTCGGTGCTGCATCAGACGATCGAGACGCTCTCGAAGGGCTACCGCCACCGCACCTGCCTCGCGCAGGCGCTGATCCACGATCCCGACGTGCTGATCCTCGATGAGCCCACCGACGGCCTCGACCCGAACCAGAAGCACGAGGTGAGAATCCTGATCCGCGAGCTCGGCC
>JBDTMD010000113.1:0-6265 GCA_039934435.1 Burkholderiales bacterium | reverse complement strand
ATCCGGCCGGCTACATGACCAACAACCTGGAAGTCGACAATCGCGGATATGTGCTCGCGGTTGACCGCAACGGCGCCGGGTTCGACATCATCGAGCTGAAGGGCAAGGCGAAGAAGATCGGCCTTGGCACCGACAAGGGCGACAAGCACGATGACGACGACGACGACTGAGCAGCCGGTAACGTCCGAGTAATCTTCGGCGTTGGAAAGACGAAAGGCGGCCCACGAGGCCGCCTTTCTTTTTTTGCGGCAGCGTGCGTCTAGTCTGCCAGCGTGCCGGCGGCGAACCAGGCGTTGTTGCCGACGGCCGCGTTGCGGATCAGCAGCCTCGGGGCATTGCAGGGCGCGGGCGGAACCGCACCCAGGGTGCCGCGGATCTCGAAATTTCCTCCAACGCTCAAGTCGGCCGCGGCGGAATGGAAGGCGTCGGCGCCGCAGAACAGCGTGGCGAACACCTGGAGCACGCCGCCGCGCGTGCCGATGTTATTTCCGGCGGCCAGGACCAGACCTTCGCCCGACACGGCAATGCGGCCGTCCTGCTTGATGTTGGCCTTGAGCTTCTGTATCGCCCACGGCAGCCCGCCGGGGGGGACGCCCTGCACGGTATTCGCCGCGCCCGCCAGATTCGAAACCGGATGAACACCGATGCCGCCTTCGAAGCGAACCAGTGGTTCGTCCGCTGCCGCGGGCAGTGCTGCGGCAAGCATGGCCAGCGATGCCGCGGCCGTGATGAGTACTTTCGTCATGGGATCCTCCTGAGAATGGGTTGAACTGCAATCAGGAGAACACGCCCCGCCCGGCGCTATTCCCGCGCCCGCGTCGCTGATAGACGCGCGCTTCTAAAAATCGCCTGGTGTCAGTTTGCAGCCGGCTTCGGGGCGGACTGGGCCGCTGCCGGCGGCGCCGGCGCGGCGGCGGCGAATTTCCAGTCCGCGACCTTCTCGGCGCCCGCGAACGCCGCGTCGCGCCGCTTGAAGCCGGCGCGCTTGAACGTCGTCTCCGCCGAGAGGCTGTGGACGCCGAGAATGCCGCCGTCAGGCGCCTTGACGATACCCCATTCGCTCATTCCGGTCATCGGATCGGGATACAGTCGGCGCAGGTAGCGCCGCGTTTCCGGCATGCGCGCGTCCTTGAGCAGGTCCTCGAGCGCGCGCGGATACTGCCGCTGCGGGCCCGACAGGTAGTAGCGCTCGATGGCGCTGCGGTATTGGTTGCCGACGAACAGCAGCTCGGCCTCCCTTTCGCGCTGCGCGGCGGTCTCCCACATCTCGCCGACCAGCGCCAGGCCGCCGCCGAGGATGGCGACGATGAACAGCACCGTCAGGTAGGTGAAGCCGGATTCTGCGCGCCTCACCACTGCGCGTACTCCGTGCCGTCGATGCCCGTGCCGGGCGCGCCGCTCCTCACGTCGTAGACGCCGCTCTTGGCCGGATCCTGGGGCTGCACGGTGATCCAGGTCGCTGCGCTGTCCGTGATCGGGTCGAGCGGCACCTTGCGCAGGTACTTGTCGGTCGCCAGCGAATCCAGGGTCTCGGGATAGCGTCCCCGGTCAGCGTAGTAGCGTGAGATCGCATCGCGCATCTGGTGCAGGTTCTCTTTCAATACCGCTTCCTTGGATTTGTCCAGGCTGCCAAAGAAGCGCGGCACTACAAGCGTGAGGAGCGTCGCGACGATCGCCATCACGACCAGCAGCTCGATCAAGGTGAAGCCGGCGCGGCGCATCACCAGTCCTTGTAGGGCCGGCCATTGATGCCGACGCCGGGCGAGCGCGAGTAAACGTCGAACACGTCTTCGCCTTCGCGCGGGTCGTCGGGCGGGCTGGCGTAGCTGCGCATACCCCAGGTCTTCGCCGGTTGCAGGCCGGCGTCGGCGAACGGGTCCGGCGGCAGCCGGCGCAGGAAATAGATGCGCGGCTTCTTCGGATCCTTCTGATCCTCGACGCCATCGACCAGGTCCTCGAGCCGCCGCGGGTAGCCGGACTCGCCGATCTTCTTCTGCACCCGGCCCTCGTCCGCGGCCTGCTTGTGGGCGTCGATCGCCTCGCGGATGTCGCGCAGCGCGCGGCGCAGGTCCTGCTCCCTGGCGCGTTGCGTCACCAGCTCGTTGAGCGGCAGCGCGATCGAGGCGAGGACGGCGACGATCGCCACCGTGACGACGAGCTCGATCAGCGTGAAGCCACGGCCGCGGATCATTGGGCGGGTGGCTTGATGCCTCCGAACGGCACCAGGGTTGGCGCCGCGGGCAGCGGCGCAGGCTTGGCGGGCGGCTCGACGGCTTGCTCCTGAGTCTCCGGCGGCTGCGGCTGCACCTGCGGTGCGATCACGACCGGCGCGCCGCCGGGGCGCGCGCCGCTCGAGGCTTCGGTGCCGGCGGCAAATTCCACCGAGCTGCCGTCGGGGCGCGCGAGCGTACGCACCAGGCGCGGAGTGATGAGCAGCACGATCTCCGAGCGCGAACTGGTGTCGCGCGTGTTCGAGAACAGCCGCCCGACGATCGGCAGGTCGCCCAGTCCGGGAACCCGGGCCGCCGAGCGGCGGTCCTCGTCGCTGATCAGGCCGGCGAGCACCTGGGTCTCGCCGTCGCGCAACCGCAGATTGGTGGCCGCATTGCGTGTGCCGATCTGGTACGTGAGGCTGCCGCCGCCGGCGGTGCCGCCCGAGCTGCGCACCTCGCTCACGATCCGGCTCACCTCCAGCCCGACCTTGATGCCGACCTCGTCGTCGAGCGAAATCAGCGGTTCGACCTCGAGCTTCAGCCCGACGTCGAGGTACTGCACCGATTCCGACACGAAGCCGCCGGTGGCCGCCGCGGTGGTGGTGATCACCGGGACCCGGTCGCCGATGTGGATGCGGGCCTTCTCCTTGTTCTTGACGCGGATGCGCGGATTGGCAAGGACGACAGCGGCGCCGTCCGTCTGCTTCAGGCTGAACAGGAACAGCGGGTCGGAGAAGCTGAGCTGCACCAGGCTGGAGCTGCGGTTGAGCCACTCCGGCAGGGTCACGGTGCCCGGAACACCGGCGGCGCCGGCCAGTCCCACGGCGAGCGAATCCGGGAACTGCACGCCGAGCTGGCGCAGGAAATTGCGGTTGATTTCCAGCACCTCGACTTCCAGCATGACCTCCGGCTCGGCGAGGTCCTGCGCCGCGATCAGCCGCTCGGCGAGGCGGATCGCCGCCGGCGTGTCCTTGATCACCAGCAGATTGATCTTCTCGTCGATGAAGATGTCGCGCGTCTTGACCAGCGTGCGGATCATGTTCGCGGTCTGCTTGACGTCGGCGTTCGCGAGGTAGAAGCCCTTCACCACCAGCTCCTGGTACTCGCGCATCTTCTGCGGCGTGTTCGGGAACACGAACACCGTGGTCTCGTTCAGCACCTTGTGCGCGAGCTGGTTGGTGAGCAGCACCAGGCTGATGACGTCCTCGACCGAGGCCTCGCGCACCGTGATGCTGGTTCTCTGGTCGGTACGCACGTCGCGGTCGAAGACGAAGCTGACGCCGGTGGCGCGCTGCAGCACCTCGAATACGTTGCGCACCGTGACGTCGCGCAGCTCGAGCGAGACCGGCTTCGCGGTCTCCGGCCTGAGCTCCGCGCTCACGATCACGGGCTTCACCAGCTTGTCGTCGATGGCGCGCTGCAGCCGGCGCGCATTGCGCTGCTGCGGGTTTTCGGTCAGCACCGGGCGCAGCAGGTCCTGCGCTTCGCGGTACTTGCCGCTTTTCAGGAGCTGTTCAGCCGCCGCCACCACCCCGCGATGCCGGTGGTCAATTTCAAGTTGCGCCAGCGCGGCCGCCGCTCGCGCGTTGCCCTTGTCATACGTATCCACGCGCCGCAGGAGCGTCTCGGCGGCCTCGACCTGACCGGAGGCGCGCAGCATCTCGGCCTGGGCGAACCATTGCGACACCAGCAGGTCGCGCAGCCGGAAATACTCGCCGCGAGCTCCGGCGTCGTTGTTCTCGCGCTCCGCCTGCTGCAGGATCGCGAGCGCCTGTTCGCCTCGGCCCTCCGCATATTGCCTGCGGGCCTCGTCGATCGCGGTCAGGCTGGAGGCGCAGGCGGCGAGCATCAGGCAGGCGATGACGACCTTGGTTTTCATGGGGACTCCCCGGCTGGCCGGACGTGTACTGTAAGGCGGATCTGGGCGTCGAGCTGGCTGTCGAGCGCCTTTTTGCGCTCGAAGCGCAGGGCGTCGATCGATACCACCGGCATGTCTTTGAGGATCGCAGCGACGAAATCGCGCAGCTGCGGATAGGTGCCGCGCACAGGCAGAGTAACGCGGTACGACCACAGCCCCGCGGTGCGTCGCTCGAGCCGGTAATCGCCCTGCGCGAGGTCCAGGCCCGCGCGCCGCGCCAGGCGGTGTACGCGCTCGAGCTCGTCGGTCAGGCCGGCAGTGCTCGGAAACAGGCTTTGGAACCGGCGCAGCTCTTCCTCGCGCCCGCCGCTGGCGACCGGCTGATAGGGCGAGCGCGCGCGCAGGCGATCGAGCGCGAAGCGCTGCGCGGCAATTTCGTCCTCGGCGGGCTTCAGGGCGGAAAGCCAGAATCCGCCGCAGGCCAGCAGCACGCCGATGCCGAGCACTCCGGGGAAGCCGAAGCGGCGCAGCCAGGCGTTGGCACGCGCTCTCATGGCGTCGCCTTCATCGAGGCCTGGACGGAAAATTGCACCGGCCGGCGCGGGTCGTCGTTCTGCACCTGATGGCTCACCACGTGGACGTCCGCCAGTCCGTTAGTCGCGCCGAGACGGCGCACGTAATCGAACATCGCCGCACGGGAGCGCGCCTCGGCGCTGAGCTTGACCAGCCGGCTTTGCGCATCGGGCTGCAGCTGCAGCAGGGCAACGTCGCGCGTTGCCGCCTGCTCGATCGCGCGCACCAGCGTTCCCCACGGCAGCGCGATCTGTCGCACCACCGCCTCGGCGTTGCGCACCTCCTCGTCCAATCGCTCCTTGGACGCGCTGCGCACAGGCCGTTGCTGCGGGCCCGCCAGACCGGCAACCGCCTCGATGCGCGCAAGTTCACTCTGCGCATCCCGATAGCGCAGCAGCAGGTTCGCCGCCAACGCAAGCGAGACCGCGAGCAGCACCACCCCTGGCCACCACGCGCGGCGCCGCGGGACGATGTAATCGAGCTCGAGGCGATGCACGCGTGGGCTCATGCGCGCAGCTCGCGTATGTTCCAGCTGTCGACGCGGGGCGCGGCGGCACCGACGAGCAGCACCAGCTCGGGCACCGGGCCCTCGGCACGGTGGCGCTCGCGCTCTAGCAGCTCTAGCCAGTCGCCTTTCGCGTTCTGTACGGAGCGCCAGCTGCCGCGGACGTACAGCGCGGCGCACGCGCGCTCGCGCTCGGCAAGCACCAGCCACGCGCCCGCGGGCGGGAATTCCTCGACCCAGCGATTGAATGCCGCCATCAGCGCGGGCTGTACCGAGGCGAGGCGCGCCTTGCCGTCCGGCGCAATGCTCGCCTTCAGCGCATCGAGCAGACGCCGGTCGATGGCGCTCGCCAGCGCCCCGCTCCAGCGGAACACCCAGGACTTGGCGCGCTCGCCGTGCACCTTGGCGAAATGGTGCCGCACATAGGCCTGCTCCTCGGCCTCATCGTCGAGCGCCGCGCTCGGCGGCACGAGCGCGTAGCGCACGAAGGCGTTCGATAACACGACTGCGACGCGGGCCTGCTCCTTGAACTGCACGCTCTTCAGCGCGGCGAGCGCGCCCTGCCAGGGTTCGGCGCCGAAGTCCGGGTCGCAGGCGATGGTCCGGCCGCCCACCGTGATTGCCGCGGGGGCGAGGTGGATGTCGACCGTTTCAGGAAACAAACGTGACACGATTGATTTCCTGCAGCGTGGTTTCGCCCGCCTTGACCGCTGCGCATGCCGCGTCGCGCAGGAAGCGAGTGCCCGAGTGGCGCGCCGCGTCCTTCAACTGGCGCACCGGCGCGCGGCCGGTGATCAACTCGCGCAGCTCGTCGGTCAGCAGCATCAGTTCGGCGATCGCCTTGCGCCCCTTGAAGCCCGAGCCGCGGCACTCGCGGCAGCCGCGGCCGACGCGGAAGTTCCATCCCTTGCAGCCTTCCATGCTCAGCCCGGAATCGGCGAGCAGTCCGGCGTCGGGGCGTTCAACCGCCGCGCAATGCGTGCACACCATGCGCACCAGGCGCTGCGCGAGAATGGCGTTGAGCGCCGCGACGAAACCATACAGGTCGACGTTCATGTGCATGAAGCGGCCGATGACGTCGAAAACGTTGTTGGCGTGCACCGTGGTGAAGACCAG
>JBDTMD010000112.1:0-6267 GCA_039934435.1 Burkholderiales bacterium | reverse complement strand
GCAGCTCGCCTACGCGTCATGACGACCCGATCGAAAGCGCTGCAGATCCGCCGCCTTGCGCCCGGCGACATGGACGCCGTGGTGGCGCTCGACGCAGCGCTCGCCGGCCGCACGCGCCGCGCCTACTTCGAACGCCGGCTCGCCGTCGCGCTGCGCCAGCCCGAGCTGCACCTGCAGTTCGCCGCGGTGTCGGGCAAGGATTTCCTCGGCCATGCGCTGGCGCGCGTGCTCGAGGGCGAGTTCGGCCACACGCAGCCGGCATTGCGGCTGGAAGTAATCAGCGTCGCGCCCAAGGCGCAGCGCCGCGGCATCGGCCGCGCGCTGCACCTCGCGCTGGAGGAGGAGGCGCGCAAGCGCAAGCTCGCCGAGCTGCGCACCGTCGCCGCCTGGCGCGACCACGACCTGCTGCGCTTTCTCGACGGCATGGGCTACGCCCTCGCGCCGAGCCAGGTGCTCGAGTGCGCGGTGCACGGCAGCGCGCTGCTGAAACGGCCGGAGCAAGCGCGCGACAGCGTGGATGTGCGCACGCTGTCGGCGAAGGACCTGGACGACGTGGTGCGCGTCGACCAGCACATCACCGGGCGCGAGCGTCGCGCCGACGTCGAGCACGCGCTCGACGAGGCGCTGCGCGAATCGGGCGTGCGCATCTCGCTTGCCGCGCGCATCGACGGCGTGGTCTGCGGCTACGTCATGGCGCGCGCCGACCTGGGCGATTTCGGCCGCACCGAGCCGGTGGCGGTGCTCGATACGATCGGCGTGTCGCCCGAGTACGCGCAGCGCGGCGTGGGGCAGGCGATGCTCGAGCAGCTGTTCCTCAACATGGAGGCGCTGCGCATCGAGCGCGTCGAGACCGTGGTTGATTCGCGCGCGGCGGAGCTGCTCGGGTTTTTCCGGGGCGCGGGGTACGCGCCGGCGCAGCGGCTCGCGTTCGTCAGGCCTGTGGGCGCGTAAGCTCGGAGAATAGCGCGCCGTTCGGGCAATCCGCGGGCGGCGGCGTGCCGGCGGCGACGCGCTGCTGGCATTCCTCGCTCGAGCCGCAGAGCGCGCAGCGGCGCGCGGCGTGCGCCACCGCTTCTATCCCGAGTTGCTCGGCCGCTTCGGGCGCGGTGAGGCCCATTCTTGTGAGCATGCCGTAGAGCGGCAGGGGCGTCTTGTCGCGCATCACTTTGCGCCAGGCGGAGACGAGGGCGTAGGCCACGAACGCGAGGGCGGCGACCGAAATACCGACGACGAGCGTCGTCGTGATGGGGTTCATGAGATCTCCTTTGCTGTGGCTACGCTATGCCGTTGCCGCCGGCGCACCTTGATCTAGCGCAAGCTAGAATCGCGCGACCTTGAAGGACCTTTCCTGAACTGGTCGATTCCCGCGCGCGCCGTGTTTGCGGCGCTGGCGATCCATACCCTGTGGGGCGGG
This sequence comes from Burkholderiales bacterium, assembly GCA_039934435.1. Taxonomy (GTDB): domain Bacteria; phylum Pseudomonadota; class Gammaproteobacteria; order Burkholderiales; family SG8-39; genus JAABQT01. Next base: position 4,853 of record JBDTMD010000112.1, on the reverse strand, counting down.
AATCCGGTTGCCGTGAAGCTCGGGCTGGAGGCGTTTCCACCGCTGTGGAGCGGGTTCCTGCGCTTTGCCCTGGGCTGCGTGTGCGTCTACGCCTGGGCGCGGTACGTGCGCATCCCGATCCGGCCGACGCGCGAGGAGTGGCCGGCGATGCTGTCGCTCGGCTTGCTGTTCACCGTCCAGATCGCGCTGCTGAACTACGGCTTCGGCGGCACCACGGCGTCGAACGGTGCGGTGCTCATCGCCAGCAATCCTCTTTTCGGCGTGCTGTTCGCGCATTTCTTGGTGCCGGGCGACCGGGTCAGTGTGGGTCGCGCCGTCGGCGTCGTTGTTTCCTTTTTGGGCGTGGGGCTGGTGATCACCCGCGGCGCCGGGCTGTCGGGCGCCGGGGTTGGGGACTGGATCGTGCTGGCGAGCGCGTGCCTGCTCGGGCTGCTGCTCGCGGTCGCCGGGCGGCTGCTGAAGCGGGTGAATGATGTGCGGCTGACGTTCTGGCAGATGGTGGTGTCGCTGCCGCTGTTTTTGGGTGGGGCGCTGGGGTGGGAGGAGATTCGCTGGTCGCATATTGGTGCGGTGCCGGTCGCGGGGATTCTGTACCAGGGGATCGTCATTGCCGGGCTGGCGTTTACGGTGAATTTTTATCTGATGCGCCGGTACTCGCCGAGTGTGATGATCAGCTTCAATTTCGTGTCGCCGGTTGCGGGGGTGCTGCTGGGGGTGGCGATCCTTGGGGAGAGCTTGTCGGCGAGTTTGCTGGGGGGGATGGCTCTGGTCGCGTTGGGGCTGGCGTTGATTGCGAGGCGGTGACAACAGTGGCGGCAATGAGGCGGGCGTACAATCACGGTTGACGAGTGCTGGAGATGCACATGAGCCAGGACTACGCGGAGATTGAGAAGAGTGCTCGATTGCTGACCCCGGAAGAGCGCGCCCGCTTGGCCGAGGCCATGACCGAATCCCTTCGGGAAGCGATGCCCTCGGAGATCGAAGCCGAGTGGGAGGCGGAGATTAGGCGCCGCGTCGAGGCCTACGAGCGCGGCGAGGCCAGCCTCATTCCCGCGGAGGACGTTTTTGCGAAGGCTAGAAAGATAGCGGGCGAGTGAGCGGAGTTCGCTTCCTCGCAGATGCGGAAGCGGAATTCCTGCACGAAGTTGCGTATTACGCGGAAAGGCAACCGAACGGCGCAATCCGGTTTCGGGAGGCGGTGGAGGCTGCCACCGCCCGCGCTCTGGTTTTCCCTAAAGCCGGACCGCCCTACTTCGTGAGAACCCGTCGTGTATTTGTGCGCGGCTACCCGTTTTCGCTGGTCTACCGTGAAGAACCTGGTGGCATAGCCGTGTTCGCGCTCGTACACGAGTCGCGCCGACCGGGCTATTGGGCATCGCGTGCCCGCTAACGTCGTCCGCACGATGTGCCCGATGAGCTGCCACCCGACCCTGTGCGGCATGCTGGCAGAAGTCCGGGACGGAAAACTCTTCAGCGTCAAAGGCGACGACGCCAACCCGGACAGCCAGGGTTTCCTGTGCATCCGCGGCCAAGCCTCGCGCGAGATCTTCGACAACCCCGCCCGCCTGCTCCACCCGCTGATCCGCGACAAGCGCACGGACGAATTCAGACGTGCGACCTGGGACGAAGCCTTCGAGCGCATCGTCACAAGCATCAAGCAGTCGCCCCCAGCAAACACGGCCATCTGGCCCGGCCACGGCACCTTCACCACGAACTACGGCACGCGCATCAGCGCACAGCTGATGGCGCGATTCGCCAATTTCCACGGCAGCCAGTTCTGGAACCCGACGATGATCTGCTGGGGCCTCGGCGCCTTCGGCCTCGGCCTGACCGGGATGCTCGAGACCAACACGAAGGAGGACATGGGCGAGCATTCGCAGCTCATTCTCCTGTGGGCCGCCAACTTAGCGAGTCAGCCCAATACGGCGCGGCACCTGCTTGCGGCCAAGCGCCGCGGCGCGCACATCGTGACCATCGACGTGCGTCACACCGAGGCCACGGCCAAGTCGGATGACGTCCTGATCATCCGCCCGGGCACGGACACGGCGCTCGCCCTGGCGCTGATGCACGTCATCTGCGAAGAGCAGCTCCACGACGCAAAGTTCGTGGCACAGCATACGGTCGGGTTCGAGAAGCTCAAGCAGCACTTGCAGGCATTCACGCCGACGTGGGCCGCGCAGATCACGGGCCTTGCGGCCGAGCAGATCGTGGCGTTGGCGCGGCGCTACGCGCAGACGCGGCCGGCGATGATCGTGCTCGGCGGCAGCTCGATGCATAAGAGCGACAACGGATGGCAGGCCGGGCGCGCCATCGCGTGCCTGCCCGGGCTTACCGGCAATGTCGGCATCGCGGGCAGCGGTTTCGGGCCAAGGCACGGCAGCGGCGCGCATGGGCGCGGTCTCGCCAGCATAATCGAGCCCGGCAGGCGTGCGCCGGGCACCGCGATGCCCAACCAGATGTCAGCAGTGATCGCAGCCTTGCGCGACGGCCACATCCACAACCTCTTGCTGATGGGCACCAACATGCTGTCGTCGTTCGCCGATGCGGGCGCCGTGGCCGAGGGCCTGGACCGCACGCGGCTGGTGGTGAGCTATGACCTGTTCCTGAACGACACGGCCAAGCGCTTCGCAGATGTCGTGCTGCCAGGCACCGCCTGGCTCGAGGAGCTGGGCTGCAAGATGACGCATACCCATCTCTACCTGATGGAGCCCGCCCTGGCCCCGGCCGGCGAGACACGATCGGTCAACCAGATATTCAAGGAGCTCGCCGAGCGGCTGCAGCTCGAAGGCTTCTACCCGTGGGCCTCGGACGAAGCCCTGGTGGACACGATCCTGGACCACCCATGCACGGGACGCGCCACGGTGGCGTCGCTGAGGGAACGCGGCGGCATCAGTGCATTGAACATCTCGCACGTGGCCAACCCCACGCTCGAATTCGATACCCCGTCGCGCAAGATCGAGTTCTACTCGGCAAAGGCGGAAGCGCTCGGGTTGCCGCCGCTGCCCTCGATTGACGCGCCAACCGCGAAGGCTTATCCGCTATCGCTCACGCAGGGCCGCACGCTGACGCACTTCCATGCCTTCTACAACAACGGGCGCGAGTTGCCGACGCTGGCGCGCCGCGACACGCATCCGGAAGTCTGGCTGGCCCCAGCCGACGCCACGGCGCGCCGGATCGAAGACGGTGCCGCGATCCGCGTCTTCAACGACCGCGGCTCGCTGCAGGCCCGCGCCCACGTGACCGAGCGCATGCCCCAAGGCGCCCTGTGGCTGCGGGATGGCTGGCCAGGGCTCAACCAGTTGACCGACGGCGCCGCGGTGCTGCCGGATGAGGCAGTGGAAATCTTCGCGTTTTCCGCGGGCCAGTCGAGCTTCGATGCCCGGGTCGAGGTCGCACCGGTCTAGCGCACAGCGCTAGGGGTGCAGCGACTTGTACTTCTCCATCAGCTCTTCCTGGCTCTCGCGGAAATCCGGGTTGTCGACGATGCAATTGTCCACCGGGCAAACTTTCCGGCACTGCGGCTCCTCGTGCTCGCCGACGCATTCGCTGCACTTGAGCGCGTCGATCACGTAGATCGGATCCCCCGCGGTAATCGCATCGTTCGGGCACTCCGGCACGCACGCGTCGCAGGCGGTGCAGGTCTCATTGATCATCAAAGCCATAAGTCCTCCGTTCAGGCGGCAGCGCGTTCCTGCAGCTCTTTCAGCTTGTCGTGCCGGAAGGCGCCCCACAACGCAGCGCCGATGGCACCAGCGTAGATCGAATCCGGGTGGTTCACCACGGTAAGGCCCTCGACCTTCTCATTGGCCAGTTCCTCTCGCAGCGCGCCGAGCAGCCCGTCATCCAGAGCCAGCCCACCCGTCAACAGCACCGTGCCGCTCTTGATGCCGGTGACTTTCAACAGCTTCACCAGCCGCGAAGCCATCGAAAGATGAATCCCTTTCAGGATGTCCTGGGTCGCGATCCCCCGCGACACCATGTTGATGACGTCGGTCTCCGCCAGCACCGCGCAGATCGAGCTCACCTTCTCCGGATTCTCCGAAGTCTTCGACAAACGCCCGATCTCCTCGACCGCGACGCCCAGATAGCGCGCGATGTTCTCCAGGAACTGCCCCGAACCCGAGGCGCACTGGCTGGTCATCTTGTAGGACAGCACCTTGCCGCGCTCGTCGACGTAAATCGCGCGCCCGTTCAAAGCGCCGATGTCGACCACCGCCCGCGCCTCCGGATGCAGGTACACGCCGCCGCGCGCGTGCGTGGTCATGGTGTAGAAGTGCCCGGTGGCGAACTTGACGTTCTCGCCCTCGCCGGTAGTGGCGGTGTAGGAAATTTGCTCGGGAGTGAGCTTCGCTTCCGCCAGCACCTCGTCGTAGGTCTGTTTCGCGAGCTCCATCGGGTCGCGCCGGCGGATGCGCTCGCAGCGCTTCGCCAGCCACTCGGTCTTGTCGCCGCCGAAACGAAACAGTGTCGCCTTCACCGCGCCAGACCCGATGTCGATGCCGATCGTGTGGATGCTCATGCCGCCTCCCGCTTCTCGATTGCCTTGCCTTCCTCCACTACCGCGCGCCACGCAAACGTCGCACCGCCCAAAGCGCCGGTGTAGATCGAGTCGGGATTGATGTTCAGGGTCAGCTCGCCGTAGTTCTCCTTCACCAGATCGGTGAGCGACTTGACCGCGGCCTCGTTCTTGGCGACGCCGCCGGTAAACGTAAACTCATTCCGCACCCCGCCCGAGCGCGCCAGGATCGACATCGCGCGCAGGATGATGGCGCGGTGCAATCCGGCCATGATGTCTTCGCGTTTGTCGCCCAGGCTCAGCCGATCGCGCAACTCGGCGCCGGCGAACACGGTGC
>JBDTMD010000111.1:0-6277 GCA_039934435.1 Burkholderiales bacterium | reverse complement strand
CATCACCGCCGGGGTTCAGGGACTGCGCCTCTACGGTAAGGCAAACCCAGACCGCAAGGCGCTTGCAGACGTCGCGGCCTTCCTCATGCAATGCCTGGATCACTGAAGGAGAACCCCACCATGCATCTCATGCCACGCAAGCCCGTTCCGAGCCTCGACTTTGCACTGCTTGGTGGCGGCCACTGGTCGCTCGCCGAGCAGAAGCCGGAAAAGTTCACCATGGTCGTCTTCTACCGGGGCTTTCATTGCCCGGTGTGCCGCCGCTACACTGGCGAGCTGAACGGAATGATCGGCGAGTTCGACAAGCGCGGCGTCGCCACCGTCATCACCAGCAACGACACGCAGGAGCGGGCGCAGATGACCAAGGACACCTGGGGCCTGCCGAATCTGAAGATCGGCTACGGCGTGCCGGTGGAGCAGTCGCGCGAGTGGGGCCTGTACGTCTCCACCGGCCGCGGCAAGACCTCCGCCGGCGTTGAGGAGCCGGCGCTGTTCGCGGAGCCCGGCCTGTTCCTGCTCAAGCCGGACAAAACGCTTTACTGGGCGAGCATTTCGACGATGCCATTCGCGCGCCCGCACTTTCCCGAAATCCAGCAGGCAATCGACTTCGTCGTCAGCAAGGACTATCCGGCGCGCGGCGAGGCCTAGGAGATCATCATGAAAATCGCATTCTGGTTGTTGGTCACGTTGCTTTTGACTATGGCGGGCCCGGCGGCGGCAGTCGACGGCCTGATCGTATTGAAAAGCGCGCATGCGCCCGGTGTCACCATCGACCGACTCGAAGCCGCGGTCAAAGGCAAGGGCCTGAACGTATTTGCGCGCATCGACCATGCGGCAGGCGCGGCGAAGATCGGCAAAACGCTGCGACCCACCGAGCTGCTGATCTTCGGCAATCCGCAAGGCGGAACACCCTTCATGGAATGCAGCCAGACCGTCGGCATCGACCTGCCGCTGAAGGCGCTCGCCTGGCAGGACGCGGCGGGCGCGTCCTGGCTCGGCTACGACGATCCCGGATATCTCGCCGCGCGCCACGGCGCGGCGCAATGCCCAGTGGTGGAAAACCTCAAGAAGGCCCTCGCGGCGTTCGCGAAGGGGGCCGTCGCGCCATAGAGTGACGCGAGGCGCGGCTTATTTTCCAACGGATGCCCTGATGAGAACGTTCGTCGTCGCCGCACTTCTGATAGCACAGTCTGCCTTCGCCGGCGAAGCGGACGTAGTGGGCGTGAAGGTGCGGCGCGCTGCCTCCGGCAGTTACGACTTCGATGTCACGGTGAAAAGCGTGGACAAGGGCTGGAATCACTACGCCGACGCCTTCGAGGTGCTCGCGCCCGACGGCACGCTGCTCGGCCGGCGCATCCTGGTTCACCCGCACGAGACCGAACAGCCGTTCACGCGCGAGCTGTACGGCGTGAAAATCCCGCCGGGCATCGCACGCGTCACGGTGCGCGCGCGGCACAAGCCCAAGGGCTACGACGGCGAAACGATGGACGTGGCGTTGCCGCGCTGACTCACGGCAGCGCGCGCACGATTTCGCTGTCGGGATTGAACGCGAGCCAGGCGAAGGCAAAGTGCACGCCGCTGTCGAGCGCCGTCAGACGCTCGCCCTTTAGCGGTCCCGCCACCGCTTCGCCGAGGATGTTCCACTGCGAACCGGTCGCCAGGTCCACGAATTCACCTTCGCGCAGCGCGAACTCGAGCACGCGATCGGCAACGCGGCGGTCAAATGCAGTCGCCGCGGGAATGCGCCGTCCGTCGGCGATCTCTGGACTGTCGAGCGGCGAGGCCATATTGGACTTGGCGAAGACGACGTAGGGCACCGCGCCCAGGCTGCGATTCGAAACCGGGTGCCGCTCGAGCAGCGACAAGGGGTAGAGGCGCAGCTTGCCGGCCACGCTCACCGACAACACACGCTCCATCGGCGGCAGGCGCGGATCCGTGGGCGCCGACATCAGGAACGGTGACTGGTTGATGTCGTCGTAGCCGACATAAGGATTGCGCCCGTAGGGGCGCGCGTGCCCGGTATCGCGCGACAGCACCAGCGAGCGCGGGTAGGCCGCATAGAAATCGGCGAACGAGACGATCTCCGCCGGCAACCGCTCGAGGCGCGTACCGGCGTAATGGCCGACGATGCCGACACCCGTGAACTGCTGCCACCAGGACTCGGTCTGGCGGTCGTACATCACCAGGTCCGACAGGCGCAGGCGCCCGGTGGTGCCGAAATCGAGCGTGCGGCCGCCGACGCGGCGCTCGAACACCATCGCCGCGTTGCACAGTGGGCAGAAGGTCACCGCCACCGGCCGCCCGGCGATGGTGTCGTTGACGATCTCGTGGAACATCAGGATCTGCAGCGGGTAGGCGCGCGCCTCGCCCGCCACGCGCAACACGATCACCGGCTCGGCAGGCCGCAGCCAGTCACGCGCGGCTGGCGCGGCGACAAAGCGCGGCCGGTCGATCGCCGGGATGCCGTCCTTCGGCGGGCCCCCCGACATGATTTCCGCGAGCTCCACGGTGCGCCGCGAAAAATCGGTCCGCGGCCATTCGCTGCGGTCGTGCGCGGTCTGTGCCGTCGCCACGCCCGCCGCCAACAGCAGCGCGAGGCCGGTGGCGCGCCTCATGCCGGCACCCAATCGGCGAGGTGCAGTTTCTCGAATTCCGCGGCGGGCACCGGCCGGCCGTAAAGGTAGCCCTGCACCTCGTCGCAGCGGCGCTGCAGCAGGAATTCCTGCTGCACGGTGTTCTCCACGCCTTCGGCGATGACGCGCGTGCCGAGCGACTGGCCGAGGCGCAGCACGGCGTCGCAGATCGCCTCGGCGTTGCGGTCGCTGCCGATATCGTCGACGAAGGACTTGTCGATCTTGATGGCGTCGACGGCGAAGCGCCGCAGGTAATTGAGCGAGGAGTAGCCGGTGCCGAAGTCGTCGATCGATACGTGCACGCCGAGCTCGCGCAGGGCGGCCAGGGTCTGCGCCGTGCGCGTCACGTCGCGCATCGCCGCCGTTTCCGTGATCTCGAACTCGATCGCCTCGGCCGGGATGCCGGCGCGCGCGATGATCTCGCCGCTGCGCTCGAGCAGGTTGGCTTCGACGAACTGGCGCGCCGAGAGATTCACCGCCAGGCGCGGTGCGCGGCCGAAGCGCGTGCGCCATCCGGCTGAAAGCGCGCAGGCCGAGGTCAGCACGAACTCGCCGATCGGTACGATCAGCCCGCTCGCCTCGGCGATGGGGATGAACTCGGCGGGACTGACCCAGCCGCGCTGCGGGTGATGCCAGCGCAGCAGGATCTCGGCGCCCTCTAGCGTGAGCGGGTCGGAGCGCGCGAGGCGGAACTTCGGCTGCAACGCCACCGTCAGCTCGCCGACCTGCAGCGCGCGCTCCAGATCGCGCGACAGGCTCTGGCGCGCGCGCGATTCGGCGGCCAGCGCCGGGGAAAAGAACTGGTACTTCGCCTCTTCACTGTCGTACGCGCGCGCCAGCGCGAGGTCCGCCTGCGCCAGCAGCGTCTGTCCCTCGCGCGCATCGACGCTGCTTTGCGCGATGCCAATGCGCACTTCCGGCGACACGGAAACTCCGCCGGCAAATTCGAACGGCGCGGCCAGCTGGCGCACCAGCTCCTCGGCGATCGCCACGGCCTCCTGCGGCGCCAGCACTCGCGAGCGCACGAGCGCCAGGCGATCGGCGCCCAGGTGGGCGAGGAAATCGCCGGGTAGCGCGGCGGCCTTGAGGCGCGAGGCGAGACCGTGAATCACGCGATCACCAAGGCTGGTGCCGTAGCCGGCGTTGATGGCGCGGAACTGCACGAGATTGGCGAGGAACAGCGTGGCGCCGGCGCCTTCACTCTCGCGATCGAGGAACTCGGTGAGCGCGGCGCGGTTCGGCAGGCCGCTGAGCGGGTCGTGTCGGGCCACGAAGCGCGCGCTTTCCGAAATCTTTCCCAGCATGGCGTTGTGAGCGTCGATCAGTTGCCCGATTTCGTCGTGCCGGTGTGTCGGCAGGCGGTGGCGTTCGGCCGCCGCCGGCTCCTCGCCCGCCAGCTGCGAGCTGCGCCGCAGGCGCAGCACCGGCCTGAGCACCGCCAGGTAGACAACGATCATGGTGCCCAGGGTGACGACCAGAACGATGATGGCTACCAGTCCCGCGATCCGCCACTGGTAGGCGCGCACGCTATCGACGATCTGCGATGAGTCGCTGCGCACCGCTACGCGCACAACCGGGTCGCCCTGGAATCGCCATGCCGAGATCAGCGTCATTGCGCTTTCGGGATCGTCGAAGGTGACCGCGCGCGCATCGAGGCTGCCGGCGGGAAACGGTGGCGCCTCGCCGTCCGCGGCAAGCCGAGCGCCCGTCTCGTCGTACAAAGCCACGCCGCGCACGCCGAGCTTGCCGACGACGCCGCTAACGGCGGCCTGCGGCCGGTCGCCCGCCTGCTCGAGCTTGGCGTCAACCTGGATCTGCGCGCGCTCGGCGATCCGCGCGCGCTCGGCACTTGCGAACGTCCGGGTGGAGGGGATGAGGATCGCGATCTCCACCGCCAGAATCAGCAGAAACACCGCGACCGTAATGCGCCAGCACAGGCGGCAGGTCAGGAACGGTCGCAGCACCTCGCGCATGCGGCGTGCTAGCGCGGCGCCGGGAAGTAATGCCGGCGAATCAGGTGATCGAGAGACAGCTTGCCCGGCCCGTGGAACAACGTGACGAGCAACAGTACACCCCAAGTGAAGTGCGACATGAGCGCTGCCTCATTGGTGCCCAACACGTGCCAATAGGACACAACGGCCATCACATTCACCACCGACAATGAAAGCGCGCCGAACCGCGATGCAAGCCCGAGCGCGAGTAGGGGCGGAAACGCGAGCTCGCCGAAGGTGCCGAGCCACGCCGCCGCCTCGGGCGGCAAGAGCGGCACGTGGTACTCGTTCCTGAACAGGTACAGGGTGCCGTCCCAGTTGCCGATCTTGAGCAGGCCGGAGCGGAAAAAAACCTCGGCCACGTACAGGCGAATGCCGAGGTCGAGCAGATGGGCGGCGGCCCGCAGCCAGCCGGTGACGCGATTGCCCCAGTCCACGAGATTGCGGTTCATTGAGTGATCACTCCAGTTTGGACCCAGGCGGCCAGCGCCACGCGGGCGACGAATGCGGAATCGGCGGCGACCGCGGCTTCCAGCGCCACGCCAAGCTCGGCGCCGGCGTGCAGGCGTTCGAGAAACCGGAAGTCGCCGGCACCCAGGGAACAGACCTCGACGCTCCAGTGCGCGCGGTGCACCAGGACGCGATCGGGTCCGGCGCCGAGATCCACGGATTCGGGATTGCCGCCCGCCTGGTGTGCCTCCCAGATGCGCTGCAGCGGCCATGCGGACTCGAGCAGCGCGCAGGCCGGCGCCAGTCGCGCCTGCGTCGGCCGCGAAACATCGAACGGCAGGGCATCCGCGGCGTAATAGGCGCGGTGGGCGAGCCACTCCAGGCGCGCGACATCCGGCAGGTACGGCAGATCCCGGGTCTGCGCGTAGCGCTCCAGGAACTGCGCCAGTTGCGCCCCGTACTCGTGCAGGTCGCCGCTTGCCGAGGGCGCGGCGCGCGCGTAATCGCGCGCCAGCATCTCGACGAACTGCGTGCCGACGATCGCGCGCACGATCGGATAGGCGCCGCCGAGCGCCGCATCCCAGTTGCCGAACACGTTGGCGCGGTATACGCGCATGCCGACGTCCGCCGCCGCCGGATCGAGCAGCGCCGCGGTGAACGCGCGCTGCTGCTCAAGCAGCGAGGGCACGGGGCGAATCCAGCCGCGACTGCGCCTTGGCGGCTTCTTCGAGCAGCACCGCGAGCGGCGGCACGTCGGTGTCCCACTCGATCAGGGTGGCGACCGGGCCGAAGTGCTGCAGCGCCGCGTCGTACAACTGCCAGACCGCGTCGGCAACGCGCGCGCCATGGGTGTCGATGAGGCGGTGCTCGCCTTCGAAGTAGCCGGCGAGATGGATTTCGCAGACGCTTTCGGGGTCGAGCGCGCGCATCTGCACCAGCGCATCGCGCCCGAGGTTCACCTGGTTGACGTACAGGTTGTTGACGTCGAGCAGCAGCCCGCAGCCCGAGCGCCGGGCAAGCGCGGCAAGGAACTCGCCTTCGCTCATCTCGCGCGCGCCCGGCTCGAGATAGCAGGACACGTTCTCCACCAGGATGCGCCGGCCGAGCCGGTCCTGCAGCCGGGCAACGCGCGCGGCGACCAGATCGAGCGTCTCGGCCGTATAGGGCAGCGGCAGCAGGTCGTTGAAGTGGCGGCCCGCCGCC
>JBDTMD010000110.1:0-6282 GCA_039934435.1 Burkholderiales bacterium | reverse complement strand
CCTGTATTTCCTTCACGCTGAATTTCTCTCCCGCGCGCGCGACTTCGAGCAGGCCCGGGTCCATGAGCTTTCGCTTCGCCTCCGGGATCGAGCGCACGACGTAGGCCGCGCCCGGGAACCAGTGCAGCGTGAAGGTGGGCTGCTGGTCCTCAAAGCCGGGGTCCACCTCGTCCACGTGCGCGCCGAGGTCGGCGAACACCTGTGCCGCCTTTTTCACCAGGGCCGCGATCTCCTTGTCCACCTTCGCGTAGCCCAGGTCGGGCGAGTAGGCGATGCGCAGCCCGCGCACGCCGTCGTCGAGGCCGATGCGGTAGTCGCGCGCATCGTAGGGCAGGGCGTGCCAGTCGCGCGCGTCAGGCAGCGAAAGTACGTTCAGCATCAGCGCCGCGTCGGCCACGGTGCGCGTCATCGGTCCGAGGTGCGCGACGGTGCCGAACGGCGAGAGCGGCCAGGCGGGCACGCGGCCGAACGAAGGCTTGAGACCGAACAGGCCCGTGAAGGCGCAGGGAATGCGGATCGAGCCGCCGCCATCGGTGCCGACGGTGAGCGGGCCCATGCCCGCGGCGACCGCTGCGGCGCTGCCGCCCGATGAGCCGCCGGGCGTGGTCTGCGGGTTCCAGGGATTCCGGGTGATGCCGGTGAGCGGGCTGTCGGTGACGCCTTTCCAGCCGAATTCAGGCGTCGTCGTCTTGCCGAGGAACACCGCGTTGTGTTCCCGCAAGCGCGCCACCGCCGGCGCATCGTCGTTCCAGGGGCCTTTCGGCTCGGTGGTCTTCGAGCCGCGCAGCGTCGGCCAGCCCCTGGTGAGGATGATGTCCTTGATCGAGGTCGGCACGCCGTCGAGAAGCCCGACGGGCGCGCCTTTCTTCCAGCGCGCTTCGCTTGCTCGCGCCGCGGCGAGCGCGCCGTTCTTGTCCACAAGGTTGAAGCAGTTCAGCACCGGGTTGAGCTTGTCGATGCGCGCCAGCGCCGCGTGCGTTGCTTCGACGGGGGAGAGCGTCTTCGCGCGGTAGGCGCGCAGAAGCTCACATGCGCTCAGCGCGCAACTGTCGTCGGTCATAGTGCCTTTTTCAAATCAGCGGAGAAAGGCGGGATTGTAGAGCCCCTCAGCCAGGCTTGCGCGCGATGAACGGATAGCCAAACACCTCGAACTGGCGGGCCTTCTTCTCGCCGCCCGCTTCTCCGAACGTGTCGCACGCCTTGCCGATCCGGACGTCGACGAATCCCACTTCCTGCAGCATCGCCCGCCAGCCTTCGCACGGAAGGCCGCCGGCGATTCAGGCGGTCCAGAGATCGATGTTGCGCAGCGCCGATTCGGGGACCGGCTTGCCGTTCGCGATGTCGGCGAACTGCAGCCATCCTCCGGGGCGCAGTACGCGCCAGATTTCCTGGAACGCGCGCCGCTTGTCCGCGCACAGGTTGATCACGCCATTGCTCATGACCACGTCCGCCCAGCCGTCTTCGACGGGCATCTCCTCGATGAGGCCTTCGCGGAATTCCACCTGGTCGAGGCCCATCTGCGCAGCGGCGGCGCGCGAGCGCTCGAGCATTTCCTGAAGCATGTCGACGCCGACCACGCGCCCGCTGGAGCCGACTTGGTGCGCGGCGATGAAGCAATCGAAACCCGCGCCCGAGCCCGTATCCACGACATGCTCGCCCGGCTCCAGCTTGCGCAGCGAGAGCGGGTTCGCCACGCCGGCGAACGATTCCACCGCGCTGTCCGGCATGGCGTCCACCAATTCCTGTTCGTAGCCGAGCCTTTGCGCGAGACGCCGGCCGGTATGAAAGTGAAAGCTGCCGTGCGGGTTCTCCGCCACTTCCCTGTATTTGCTCTTCACCTCTTCGCGAAGCGCCGCCGGGTCGACGGGGAGTTCAGAAGTCATTTGCGCCCTCCTTGAAGTGATTCAGAAGCTGAGCGTCGCCGCGCCTTTCTTGATCTCCTCGTGCATCACGCTGGCGCCGGTAATGATGACGCCTTCGATGAGATCCTTCTGCTCGTAGCCGCGCGCCTTGACGCAGGGCGTGCAGGCCCAGACGGTCCCGCCGCGCTTCATGAAATCCTGCACCAGGTCTCGCAGCGGGCTGAGCGGCGCGACGGTGGTCAGGTCGATGGCGCGCTTGCGGACGAGGTCGACGGCTGCGCTCGTCAAAAAGGTCGAGACTTTCAGGCCGGCGGTCAAGCCGCCGCAGGCGATGGTGAACGCGACCGAGGATGCTTCATGGTCCGCGCCGTGCGACATGAGGACGACGAGGGTGCGAGCAGGTGCGTCTGGCATGTTAGTTCTCCTTCAGGGAAAGGCGATCAGGATCGTTGCGCGCATGGGCCACTATAACCCCCCGCGCCCAACGTAGGGCGAAAGCATTTCATCCATGTCATGGCGGAAATTGTCCCGGCCGGAGCCTCGGCGGGTGTCGTATCGATGTGCGCCGGTTGCGTGAACGTGCGCCGCAAGAGCCCGTGCAACGGGACCATCGTCCCGGGGCGGACGTGATAAACGGCTCCTTCGCAATTGAACACGGGCTGCGTCAATCGTATTCCAAGTGGGTGAGTGAGTTTGCTACCTTTACAAATGGCAGGTCCTCGCCGGAAGTAGCGTAGGCGAGCTGCACTCCGTCGCGCCTCTGGCAGAAGCGGATGCGCTGTTCCACGCTGAAAATTATAAGGGCGCGCGCCCTACCAGCCGCCACGCGCCGCCGAGCGCGCGCGGCAGGGCGACGGCGAGATGGCGGTTCACTTTCAATCCGGATTTGCGGCAGCGCGCGGCGAAGGCCTTCGGGTCGTGGCAGGTGAGCGCGTAGCCGGCGATGCCGGGGGAACGCGGCGCCGCGCCGAGCAGCGCCTTCATATTCGTGCGCGTGCCGATCAGCACCTTGCCGCGGTTGGTCTCCAGCGCCACGAGCTCGCCTTCGCGGCGCGGCAATCCGCCCATGAAACGCGCCCAACGCGCAGCGGCGCGCACCGGATTCGCCGCGACGACGTCGGCGGCGGCGAGGCCGAGCACGCCGTTGCGGTGCCGCAAATGCGCCGGCCGCCAGATTGCCTCGGGCGCGAGGTGCTGCACGTACTGCACGCGCCCCTCGGGCATCTTGCCGGGCGCGGCGCGTACCACCGAGAAGCGAACTTTCATGCCGCGCTCGACTTTGCGCTCGAGCTTGACGATGGGTTGTGGCGCGAAGCCGTGGTTCTGCAGCCGGAAATGTTCTTCCTCCGCTGCCGGCGTGCCGAAACAGACCAGGTGCACGCCGCGGTAGCGGCGCATCGACTTTCGCAACCTCGAGGCGTTGGGCGTGTCCGCGGTGGGCATGAGGAATTCGAGATAACCGTCGGCGAGCATGACGCAGCGGTTAGCGGTGCCCGCGGGCCCGTCCTGCGTCACCTGCGCCGAGAGCGGCGTGACGGCGAAGCCGAGCGCCTCGAGCAGCGCCCGCGCCGCCTCGAGGTCGGGCACGAAATGCGAAACATGATCGAGATACAGCTGCCCCGGCGGCGGGCGCTGGCGGTCGGCAATGCGCATGGCGCGCTACTATAACCGGATGAACAAGCCCATCGAAGTAGGCGCGGTGCTGAAAGAGGCGATCGCGCACGGCGATCCGACGCTCGTAGACGTTGTATGCCAGCCGCTGCACGAGGCGAAGGCGCCGGTGTCGGAATGGGTGGCGTAGTCCCCAACCGGTTCCAGGACAAGGTCGTCGTCGTCACCGGCGGCGCGCAGGGCATCGGCCGCGCCGCGGCGGTGCGTTTCGCTGCCGAAGGCGCGCGCGTGGTGGTTGTAGATCTGCCGAAATCCGACCTGGCCGGCTGCGTCGCTCAGATCAAGAAGGCGGGTGGACAAGCGATCTTTGTAGAAGCCGATGTCACCCGCAAGGCCGACGTCGAGAAGTACGTCGCCAGGGCCGAGTCCGAGTTCGGCGGCATCGACTGCTTCTTCAACAACGCCGGCATCCTCGGCGTGAACCGGCCGCTGCTCGAATATCCGGAGGAGACTTTCGATCGCGTATTTGCGGTCAACGTGAAAGCCGTATGGACGGGGATGAAGCTCGTCGCGCCGGCGATCATCCGCCGCGGCGGCGGCGCCGTCGTCAACACGGCGTCGATCGCGGGCCTGAAGGCGACGGCCGGGCTGTTCGCCTATACCGCGAGCAAGCACGCGGTGGTCGGCATGACGCGCACGGCGTCGATCGAGCTCGTGAAACAGGGCGTGCGCGTGAACGCCGTGTGCCCGGGGCCCATCGAGACGCCGATGGGGCAGCAGCTGGACCAGGGCATTGATCCGCAAAATCCGAAGGCCGGGCACGAGCGCTCGGTGGCGCGCATCCCGATGGGGCGCTACGGCGAGGCGGAGGAAGTGGCGGCGCTGGTCGCGTTCCTGTGCAGCGCGGACGCGTCGTTCGTCAACGGCGGGCTGTACACGGTGGATGGCGGGGCGATGGCGTGAGGATGCAGGTTCAGTCTCATGCGACCCAGATCTGTTGCGCAGCGGACGACTGTGCGCTCAGCGCACCGCGATAGACGCCCATGTAGGCTGGCACGGCCGAGGTCCAGCTGAAATCGCGCGCCATGGCCGCCTGCTGGACGGTGCGCCAGAGCGCGGGATCGCGGTAGATCCCGAGCGCGCGCTGAATGGCGTCCAGAAACGCATCCGGCGCGGGACGGTCGAAGACAAATCCGGTCGCCACGTGCGCGTCGAGATTGGCGGGCGTGGCGTCGACGATCGAATCGGCCAGGCCTCCGGTCCCGTGCGCGACCGAGGGCGTGCCGCAGCGGGCGGCCTGCATCGGCGTCAGCCCGCACGGCTCGAAGCGCGAAGGCACCAGGAAAATGTCCGCGCCGGCCGCTACCCGGTGGGCGAGGTGTTCGTCGAAGCCGATGCGCACTGCGATGGCGGAGGGATGGCGCGCGGCCAGCGCGCGCAGCGCTGCCTCGATCTCGTGCTCGCCCTGGCCGTGGATGACCAGTTGCGCCGGGAGACCGACAATGCCGGCGGCGGCCTCGATCACCAGGTCGAGGCCTTTCTGGTCGACGAGGCGCGCGACGACCCCAAGCAACGGGATATCGTCGCGTTCGGGCAGACCGAGGGCGCGCTGCAAGGCGCTCTTGTTTACGCCCTTTCGCTCGAGTCTGTCTGGTCCGTAACTCTGCGCGAGATGCGGGTCGCGCGCCGGATCCCACAGGTCGACGTTGATGCCGTTCAGAATGCCGACGATTTCATCGCCACGGGATCGCAGGACGCCGTCCAGGCCGCAACCATGGCCGGGCGTCAGGATTTCGCGGGCGTAGGTGGGGCTGACCGTGGTGAGCTTCGTGGCGTGCTTCAGCCCGACCTTGAGAAACGAAACGTTGCCGTAGTACTCGAATCCGTCGATGCCGGCTCCCGCCGGGAATCCCAGATCGTCGAAGGCCCGTGCCGGGAATATTCCCTGGTAGGCCAGGTTGTGAATCGTCAACACGGTTGCCGCGCGCGCGCGCGGTGCCTGGCCGAGGTAGGCGGCGACCGGCCCGGACTGCCAGTCCTGGCAGTGGATCACGTCGGGGCGCCAGTCGAACGGGCTCGCGGCGCTGCCCAACAGCGCCGCCACGTGCGACAGCAGGCCGAACCGAAGATGGTTGTCAGGCCAATCTTCGCCGGCGGGCGACTGGTAGGCGTTGCCTGGGCGGTTGAAGTAGGCGGGGCAGTCGACCAGGTAAGTGGGCACCGTCGTGAAAACGGCCATCAGGCGGGCGGGCGCGAATCGCCCGCCGAAAGCCATCAGCGGCGTGAGCTGCTCCGCCGCGGGAAACGCGTCGCGTAGTGCCGGGTAGGCCGGTACGAGCTGGCGCACGTCGCATCCGGCGTGTTGCGCCAGCGCGGCGGGCAAATCGCGGGAAATTTCGCCCAGGCCGCCGACCTTGCACCATGGCGCAAGCTCGGGCGTGACGAACAGCACGCGCAGCGGGCGGGCCGCCGGCTGCTTCTGCTTTTCTTGCGCAGCATGGCGTTTCAAGTGCGGTATGCGGACTTGAGCTACGCCCGGAAGGATCGCCAATCCCATCGCCACATCCGCCTCTCTCAGAACGTGAACGGATTCAGGTGTTTATTGAGACAGCGCGCTGCAGGAACTCAATTGGCCTTTATGCGGCACAAACCTCTTCAGTAGATAGTGTTTGCCCGCGGCTGCAAATCGTCTGTTCGGTAGGGCACATAAGAAGGGGTGGTGCCCCGGCGTCACGCCCAGTTACAGCGGTCGGCCAGCTACAGACTGGCGCTGCGCAGCCGCAAAGCGTTGCCGATGACCGAGACCGAG
>JBDTMD010000109.1:0-6288 GCA_039934435.1 Burkholderiales bacterium | reverse complement strand
CCATGCGGCCGCTGTTGGTGGCGATGAACGCCTCCTGCAGCGTCTCGGGGTGCTCGGCGACGTGGCCGATGACACCACTGACATACCAGCCTCCGACCACCACCAGGCCGGTCACCACGCCGCCCAGCGTGTAGTCGAAATTGGCGCGGAATTCGCGGCTCGAATAGACGTACGCAATGAGCGCGCCGCCGATGAGCGCGGCGGGAATCGCCGGGTGCACGCCGAGCAGCGTCGGCAGGTCCTGCCCGCTGGCGAAGGTCACCGACGCCTTCTCCAGCACGCCGACGCGAAACGCGCCGAACAGGCCCCGCAGCGTCATGTAGGCGGCGATACCGAGGAACACGTACACGATGAGCGACTTGAGGTTGCCGCCGCCGATTCGGATCAGGGTTTTCGAGCCGCAGCCCGAGCCGAGCGTCATGCCCACGCCGAACAGAAACCCGCCGACGATGTACGAGAGCCAGGTGAAGTTCGGCCCCGGGTAGATCGACTTCGACAGGTCGATCGCGCCGGTCAGCGCGAGCGTGCTCGAGCCGAGGAGTGCCACGGCGATGGCGAGCAGCCACATGCGCATCCGACGCGTGTCGCCCATGTTCACCCAGTCCGACACCGCGCCCATGGTGCAGAAGTCGGTCTTGTTGCCGACCGCGCCGAAGACGAAGGCGAGCGCGAACGCGCCGCCGGTAACGTAGGGCACGAGTTGCGCGGGATCGACTTCGTTCATGGTCCGGCCTCTATACAATGACGTGCATGAAGTTGATCCAGGATCTGGAGCACCGGCTGGCGGGCGCACAGAGCATGTTCCAGGCGCAGCTCCTGCGCGAAGACATTGCGCGGCTGCGCAAGCTCGAGGCGCTGGCGGCTGCGGACGCGGACGCATTCGTACGCGACGGATCACGCCTGGGCTGGACCCAGGGCGATGCGCGCACCGGCGAGATCCGCGAGCCCCTGGAAGCATTCCTGCGCGCGCTGCATGCAAATGACGAACCGCTCATCGCCCAGGCATGGGATTCCTTGCATCGGGCGCGCATGGAGCGGCTGCTCGGTTGCCTGTCCACGCCGGTGCCCAGGCCCGCGGGCTAGGCGCGGCGCTTGCGCACTCCGCGGCAATACACTTCGTAGAGCGCGGCGAGCAGCGCCGGGGCTTCCGGGCCGCACAGCGAATAAAAGATCGACTGCCCGGCGCGGCGGCTCCTGACCAGGCCGCGCTGCCTTAGCAGCGCAAGATGCTGCGACAGCGCCGACTGGCTGATGTCGACCACTTTTTCCAGTTCGCCCACCGATTTTTCGCCCTCGGCGAGATGGCACAGCACCACCAGGCGCGCGGGATTGGACATGGCTTTGAGCAGCCCTGCCGCGCGCAGCGCGCGCGACTGCAGCTCGCCGAGGTTGATCGCGGCGACCGCGTCGGCGCGGCTCATTCGCAGCCCTTGAAGTTGTCGGCGGCCATCTTCGCCTCGTACTTGGGCGCGACATCGGCGCCCGGCGTGAGCGTGGCCTTGGCGGCGGCCCAGTCGGCCGGCTTGAGGATGACGAGCCACCCGGCGCCGTAGGGATCCTCGTTGGCGAGCGCCGGTTTCTCCGCCAGCTCGTCGTTCACCGACACGACCGTGCCGGCGAAGGCCGATTTCGCCGGCCCGACCCATTTGCCCGACTCGACCGTGGCGCAGGACTTGCCCGCCTCGACCGAGCGGCCGGCCTTCTTCGGCGTGTACGCCACCAGCTGCCCGGCCATCGCCGTCGCCACCGCGGTCATGCCGAGCTTGACGTTGCCGTCGCCGGCTTCCTGGTACCAGATGTGGTTCTCGACGTCGTAGAGCAGCTCGTCGGGGAGATTGCAGCCTCTTACCTTAGCCATCGGTCCTTTCCTCCACCGCGGATTGTTGCCGCACCGGGCGCGACGCGCAACAGAAGTCGCCCAGTCCTGCCACTTGCATCTTGCCATGCACGAAGAGCTCGAGGTGCTGGACCAGCATCTGCATCATGTGCTCGGTCCTCGCATCAGGCGCCTGCCCGAGCAGGTTGTAGTGATAAGCAATCTCGCGGCAGGTCTCGCGGCAGGCGTTGAAGCTCGGCACGCCGCGCGCGCCCTGGCGGTGCAGGGCGAGCAGGCGAAAGCTCTCGATCGTCTCCTGCGTCGGCACCTCGCCGCGCGCGCGCAGCCAGTCCTCCAGCACGCCTTCGGCCGAAGCGAGCAGCTGCTCCCTCACGCGATCCCCTTTTCCTTGAGCAGCGCGAGACCGTCGGAGACGTTCTCGTGCACGCCGAGCTTGCGCGGCGACACGCCGAGCGCGACGCCGAGGAGCTGCGTGAAGTACAGCATCCGCACCGTGGTCTTCTCGCCGAGCACCTTCTCGGCGCGCACCTGGTGCATTTCCAGCCCCGAGTGGCAGGTCGGGCACTCGGTGGCGATGACCTCGGCGCCCGCGGCTTCCGCCGCGCGCAGGATGTTGAGCACGAGCTTGGTGGAGGTGTCGCTGTCGGAGAGCACGTGCGCGCCGCCACAGCAGGCGGTCTTCAGCGGGAAGTCGACGTTCTCGGCGCCGGCGACGGCGAGCAGATCGTCCATGAAGTGCGGCTGCGAGGTGGATTCGCTGCCCGAGCCCTGGTCCTTCTCGGGAAAGATGTGGCGCGGCCGCGTGTACATGCAGCCATAGTAGTTCGCGACCTTCAAGCCCTTGAGCGAGCCTTTCAGGCGGCGCTTGAGCTCTTCTTCGCCGATGCCATCCTTGATCCAGTCGAGCGCATGGATGGTCTCGAGGCTGCCGGCCTGGTAGGTCTCGTGGCCCGCCTTCTTCGAGATCCGTTCCACCGTCTCGCGCGAGGCCTCGTCGTGCGCGAGGTCATACTCGGCCTTCTTCAGGTTGTGGTAGCAGCCGTTGCATGGCGCCATCACCACCTTGGCCTTCATCTCGTGGGCGGCGATCGACATCACGCGCGATGAGAGATACGTCTGGATCTTGGGGTCGACGTTCTTCACTTCCATCGCGCCGCAGCAGTTCCAGTCCTTGACCTCGTCGAGCTCGAGCCCGAGCGCCTTGCCCACCTCTTTGGTTGAGCTGTTGTAGGCGTGGCCCGTGCCTTCGAGTGCGCAGCCCGGGTAGTACGCGACTTTCTGGTATTTATTCAAGGTTGAGCGCCTTTCGGTTCTTGGCTTCCTGCTCGTGCACATACTCGGTGATCGCGGCGGAGGCCCTGGCCCACTTGCGCGTGCGGGGGCGGAAGATCGTTGCCCAGCCCATCATCAGGCCCTGCTTGAACGGCAGTCGGCGAGCCACGCGCTTCACCATCTCCACCAGCCAGTCCTGCAGCAGCGGCTGGCCAGTACGCTTGAAAAAGTTGCGGATGATGCGACCTTCCTCGATCCTGCCGGTGGCCACCACCTGCTCGGTGAACTCCTCGTCGAACAGCGTCGACTTCGATTTCGGCGTGTGGCCCTTCAGCTCCAGCCAGTGGGCGGTGGCCTTCATCACGCCTTCCGGGAACACGTCGCGTGGGCAGGCGTAGGTGCACTTGTTGCACGACACGCACTGCCAGATGATGTCCTTGTCGCGCAGCAGCTCCGATTCCATCCCCATGCGGATCAGGTAGATCCAGTAGCGCGGGTTGAAGTCCGGGTTCACTGCGTTCACCGTGCACGAATTGGTGCACGAGCCGCACTGCCAGCAGCGGTTGATGTGCTCGCCGCCCGGCAGCGCGCTGATCTGTTCCTCGATCGCCTCGTTGTAGTCGGTGACCACGCGCGGCTCGATGAACGTGCTCCAGTGCCCGGAGACGTCCACGCCGTCGACGACGAGATTCTCGTGCGTCTTCAGGTTTTCCGGGCGGATCAGCGATTTCTCGTGGATCGGCATGTCAGTGATTCCCCACGATTTCGGCGTCGCCGTCGACGGCCTTGAGACGCGAGCGGCCGGCGGCGTCGACGCCGTCCAGGCCGAGGATGCGGCGCGCGTGCAGCATCGGGTCCTCGGGCGTGGCGAAGTCGGTGCGCAGGTAGGTGCCGCCGCGCTCGCCGATGTAGTCGGCATAGACCTGCGCCGTGAGCACGTCGACGTAAAACAGCACGTCGCGGAACACGCCGTTCTGCGTGAGATACCCCGACAGCTCCTCGCGCAGCGCGAGGAAGGTCTCGTAGCGGTCGGGCACATCGAGCGTCATGCGATCGACGTCCTCGCTCTCACCATGCCAGATCTCCCGGATCACGCCCGTGTTGGCGCGCGTATCCCAGACCCAGCGCTGCATCAACGGGTAGCGCTCCGGGTCGACGTTGTGCAGCAGCTCCGCGGCGAAGTCGCGCACCCAGCGGTGCTCGTGGTCCTCGGGAAACTCGCGGCAGAACGCGGCCACGCGTTCGTCTGCGCTGGCCGTATCCTCGCGGCCCTCGAGCAGGCGGGCGATGCGCGCGCGCGTGGCTTCGAACGCTGCGGGTGCGAGATACGGCCCCGCCCGGCGCCTCACGGTCGCCATATGCGCGCACAGCGTCCTCAGCACGGGAAGCTCGAGCGTGCCCGCGAACGCGTCGCGAAACAGTGCCGACTTGATCTTCAGCGCCTCGACATAGGCCTCGACGCCGCCCTGCTCCTCGGCGCGCGCCACCAGCCCCTCGAAGGCGAGTCGCAGCTTCGGGCCCGAGAGCTCGAGCTGCGGGCGCTGGAGTTGCGCGAGCTGCATGCCTAGGCCGCGACGGCCGCCTTGCCGTTGACCACCGTCAGCGCCGACATCGCGGCCGCGTTGCCCTGCGCGATCGAATCGTCGATCGTTTCCGGGCCGGTGGCCGCGCCGGCGACGAACACGCCCGCGCGCGATGTCTCGCCCGACGCGCCGTAGCTGCCGCGTGCGATGTGGCCGTGCTCCTGCAGCTTCACGCCGAACACCTGGGCGATCACCTTGTTGTCGACATTGGGATCCATGCCGATGGCGTGCACCACCATGTCGAACGGGATGGTGATCGGGCGCTTCACCAGCGTGTCCTCGCCCTTGACGATGAGCTTGTGGCCGTCGGAAGTCACCTCGGCGATGCGCGCCTTGATGTACTTGACCTTGAACTCCTCCTGGCTCTTCCAGTAGTAGCTCTCGTTCAGGCCGTAAGTGCGGATGTCCATGTAATAGATGTACACGTGGCAGTCGGGCAGCTCCTCGCGGATCTCCATGGCGATGTTGCACGACACCGTGCAGCAGATCTTCGAGCACCACTCGCGGCCGATCTGCCGGTCGCGCGAGCCGACGCACAGCAGGATCGCCACGCGCTGGGGCTTGCGCCCGTCCGACGGGCAGCGGACGCCCTTGCCGGTGGAGATCATCTGCTCGACCTGGGTGGTGGTGACCACGTCGGGGAAAGTGCCGAAACCCCACTCGGGCTTGTTCACCGAGTCGAAGTGCGTGAATCCCGTGCACAGAATGGCCGCGCCGGCCTCGACTTTTGTGCCGTCCGAAAGGCGCGCGGTGAAATTGCCGGGCTCGCCGCCGAACTCCTCCACCTTGCAGCCCTTGTGCAGCGTGACGAGCGGATGACCTTCGACGCGGCTCACCATGCCGCCGATCGCGTCCTTCGCCCACTCGCCCGAAGGCACCAGCTTGGCGTAGCCGGAAATGATCGGCGCGCCACCAAGCCGCGCCTCCTTGTCGACCAGCAGCACGCGCTGCCCGACGCTCGCCAGGGCATGCGCCGCCGCGAGCCCCGAGGGGCCTGCCCCCACCACCAGGACCGGCTTCATTGGGCCTTGATCGGGATGTAGCCCGGGCCCGAGGTGATCATGCGGCGCGGGTCGTAAAGGTTCTCCTGCTGGCCGGTCTTGATCTGCTCGAGATAGGCCTCGAACTCGGCCTTCTTCGCTTCCCAGTCAATGCCGAGTTTCTCCATCAGCGTCTCGGTGGGCGAAGCGTGCCAGTGCGACTGCACGATCTTGTAGGGATGCGCGCCGCACACCAGCGCCGCGAACTGGCAATCGGCGAGCACCGCCAGCTCCACCGGCTTGGCACCCGACTTGCTGATCCACTGGTTCTTGTCGAGCGTGGTGATGCAGCCGGTATCGTGGCCGATCATGACGTCGGCGTGCGCTTCCTCGACCGCGACGCGGATCTTGCGGTCGATGGCGAACGAGCGCGTGAACTCGCGCTCCGAGATGATGTGGCGAAAGCCGAAGCCGCAGCAGTCGTACCACGTCGAGTAGTCGATCACCTGCGCGCCCAGCGTCTGCATCAGGCCGGTCGACACCGCGAGGCGGTTGCCGCCCATGATCGTGTCGTCGTAGATCGCGTCCTCCGGCACCATCTTGTAGACGTGGCACG
>JBDTMD010000108.1:0-6312 GCA_039934435.1 Burkholderiales bacterium | reverse complement strand
CGCCATGACGCGCTCGAGCAGGCCGTCGGCCGCGACCTGCACGCCCTCGGCACGCGCCACATCGAGCGCTTCCTCGACCACCTGTGGCATCAGCTCGCGCGACCAGGGACTGGAAATGATCGGCCCGTAGGGCTGGCGCGACAGCGCCGAGAGCGCGTTGTACGCGCAATTGGCGATCAGCTTTTCCCAAAGCGCGCCGTCGACGTTGTCGGTGGCCCGGCACGGCACGCCGGCGCGCTCGAACAACGCGGCGAGCGCTGCGGCGCGCGCCGCGTGCGCCGATCACGAGATTACCGCCGCCCATATGCCGCACATGTCCCGGCCCCGCCATCCCGCAGCCGACGTACACCACGGCGGCGATGACCTGCGCGTCGACCAGCGGCGCGAGGCGCGCCGCGTTATCGACGCCGTTCTGCAGGCTGACGACGGTCGCGTCGCGCGCGAGATGCGGCGCCATCGCGCGCGCGGCGCTCTCGCTATCGCCGGATTTGACACAGAACAGGACGTGCGACGCGCCGGCGACGCCCGCGGCGTCGGTGGTCGCCGTCACCGCAACGCGTTCAGTCGACCCGCGCGCCTCGAACAGCAGCGCGCCTTCGCGACGCATTGCTTCGACGTGCGCTGGCCGGCCGATGAGTGTGACCGGGGCACCGGCGCGCGCCAGCATGCCGCCGTAATAGCAGCCGACGGCGCCGGCGCCGAGCACCGCGACCTGCGGCCACGGATCGCCGCCCGTCGCGCTCATTCCGGCGCGAAGTGCCTGCGGGTGAGCGCGGCGAGCGCCTTGAGCTGCGGATCGGCGGCCTTGTCGAGCTCGGCGGCGATCAACGCCTGCTCGCGGCGGCCGCGGTTCTGCGACAGCTTCCAGCGCGTCTCGAGCCGACTCACGGCGATGTCGAATGTCACGATGCCGTTCAGCATGTTCTCGACATACTCCGGGCGCAGCGCGTCGAACTTCGGCAGCCACTGCGGATCGAGCTCCGCCACCAGCGCGCGCTGCGCCGCGTGCTTCACCACCTTGTCGGCGGTGACGCGCACCTTGCCGTAGGCGTGCACGGCAGCATAATTCCAGGTCGGCACGTGCTCGCTCGCCTCGTACCAGCGCGGCGAGACGTAGGCGTGCGGCCCGGAGAACACCACCAGCACCTCGTCGTCGAAGAATTCCCGCCATTGCGCATTGGGCTTTGCCATGTGCGAGTGGATGACGAGGCCGCCCGCGCCGTCCGCCACGGTCACCGGCAGGTGCGAGGCCAGTGGTGCACCACCCGTAGCCGTGATCAGCAGCGCGAAGTTGTTGGCGCGCATGAACACCAGGAGCTCCTGGCGGTCTTCGACCCGGTTGTACGGCGGCGAGTACATGTCAGTCCTCTTCGATCAGCGCCACCGCCATCGCGGCAATGCCTTCGCCGCGACCGGTGAAACCCAGGTTTTCGGTGGTGGTTGCCTTGAGGTTCACGGCGGCCGGCGCCACGCCCAGGTCGGCGGCGATGTTGGCCGTCATTGCGGCGAAATGCGGCGACAGGCGCGGCCCCTGCGCGATGACGGTGGCGTCGACGTTGACGACGCGGAACCGCTTCGCCGCGAGCTTCGCCGCCACGTCGCGCACGAGGCGCCGGCTGTCGATCTCGGAATACTGCGCGTCGCTGTCCGGATAGTGCCGGCCGATGTCGCCCAGCCCCGCGGCGCCGAGCAGCGCGTCGCAGATCGCGTGCAGCAGCACGTCGGCGTCGGAATGCCCTTCCAGCCCGAGGTGGTGCGGGATGTGCACGCCGCCGAGGACCAGCTTGCGGTCCGGCACCAGCGCGTGCACGTCGAAACCCTGGCCGATTCTCATGCCTTGCGCCCCGCGAGAATCGACTCGGCGATCGCCAGGTCTTCCGCGTAGGTCACCTTGAGGTTTTCGCGGCTGCCGGCGACCAGCCGCGGCCGCAGGCCCATCTGCTCGATGGCGCTCGCCTCGTCGGTGATGTTGGGCTTCGCCTTGCCGAGCGCTTCGGCGAGCAGCGCCGCGCGGAACATCTGCGGCGTCTGCGCGAGCCACAACTGCGCGCGGTCCTCGGTCCCGGCGACGCGCTGCGCGCCGGCCTCGTCCTTGCCCGCGCGCTTCACGGTTTCCGCCACCGGCAGCGCGAGAATGCCGCCGATCTCGTCGTGCCGGCACTCCGCCACCAGGCGCTCGAGGTCGGCCGCCGGCAGGCAGGGCCGCGCCGCGTCGTGCACCAGCACCCAGTCGTCCGCGTTCACCGCCGTCATCGCCGCCACCAGCCCGTTGTACACCGAATCGCGCCGCGTCTCGCCGCCGCAGTACAGCGGTGCAATCTTGCCGGCGAAGGCGCTCCAGTCGCAGCGCTTGTACGCGGCATCGTCCGGCGCCAGCACCACGAACACCATCTCCACAGGCGACCGGCACACCGCCGCCACCGCATGCCAGAGCATCGGCCTGCCCGCGAGGCTCGCGTACTGCTTGGGTTGCGCGCCGGCGACGCGGCTGCCGCTCCCCGCCGCCGGAATCAGGGCCACGCAGGTCAACGCAAAAACTCCATGTATTCAAGCAAGTATAATTGCATTCGTGATGCTGCGCGACCCGCTTCCCGGGACCCCGCAACCGGCCGGGCTCGCCGGTTCGGCGGACGCGCTCGCCCTGTGCCGGCTGGCCGCCACCGCCGCGCCGCTCGCCGTCGTCAGCGCGACGGCGCGCGACGCGCAGCGCCTGGTGGAGGAGATCGCCTGGTTCGCGCCGCAGCTTCGCGTCTGCCTGCTGCCCGACTGGGAAACCCTGCCCTATGATTCGTTTTCGCCGCACCAGGATCTCGTGTCCGAGCGCCTGGCGACGCTGTACCGCATCCAGCGCGGCGAGTTCGACCTCGTGGTGGTGCCGGCGCAGACCGCGCTGGTGCGCCTTTGCCCGCCGTCGTTCCTCGCCGCGCGCACCTTCTTCCTGAAACAGGACACGCGGCTCGACGCCGAAGGTCTTAAGGCGCAGCTCGCCACTGCCGGCTACCAGCACGTCACGCAGGTCGTGGCGCCGGGCGAGTTCTGCATCCGCGGCGGCCTGATCGACCTGTTCCCCACCGGCAGCCAGTTGCCCTACCGGCTCGACCTCGACGACGAGCGCATCGACAGCATCCGCACCTTCGATGTCGACACGCAGAGAACGCTCTACCCGGTCAACGAAGTGCGCATGCTGCCGGCGCGCGAGTTTCCGCTCGACGACGCGGGGCGCGCGAAATTCCGCAGCCGCTGGCGCGAGACCTTCGAAGGCGATCCGTCGAAAAAAGGCCTGTACCGCGACGTCTCCAACGGTGTCGCCGCCGCCGGCATCGAGTACTACCTGCCGCTGTTCTTCGACGAGGTGGCGACGATCTTCGACTACCTGCCGCCGAACGCCACGCTCGCGCGGCACGGCGACGTGCCGGGCGCGGTGGATGCGTTCTGGCGTGACGCGGCGTCGCGTTACCGGCTGCTGGGCGGCGAGCGCGAGCGCCCGCTGCTGCCGCCGGAGAAGATGTTCGTTCCGGCCGAGGAATTCCACATCGCGGCGCGTGCGTTGCGGCGCGCGGATTCCGAGTCGGCGCTGACGAGCGCGCCGCTGCCGCCGCTCGCCGTCGACCGGCGCGCCCAGGATCCGCTCGCGGCGCTGAAGGCGTTCCTCGAATCGAGCGGCCTGCGCGTGCTGGTGACCGCCGAATCGCCCGGGCGGCGTGAAACCATGCTCACCTACTTCGCCGAGTACGGTCTCGCACCAGCGGGCATCGCCGACTTCGGCGCCTGGCCGGGCTCGGCCGAGCGCTTCGCGATCACGGTGGCGCCCCTTGCCGGCGGCTTCGCGCTGCCCGCGGAGGGCTGGTGCGTCATCACCGAGGCCGAGCTCTACGCCGGCACGGTGCGCCGGCGCGTTCGCGACGCGCAGAAGCAGAGCTCGGTCGAGGGCATGCTGCGCGACCTCTCGGAGCTGCGCATCGGCGATCCGGTGGTGCACGCGCAGCACGGCATCGGCCGCTACCAGGGTCTGGTCGGGCTCGACCTCGGCGAAGGCGCGACCGAATTCCTGCAACTGCAGTACGAAGGCGGCGACAAGCTCTACGTGCCGGTGTCGCAGCTCGCCGTCATCTCGCGCTACTCAGGCGCCGAAGCCGAGGCCGCGCCGCTGCACCGCCTGGGCAGCGGCCAGTGGGACAAGGCCAAGGCGCGCGCCGCGCAACAGGTGCGCGACACAGCCGCGGAGCTGCTTGCGCTCTATGCGCGGCGCGCGGTGCGCGAAGGCCATGCCTTCCGGGTGCAGCCGCACGACGTCGACGCCTTCGCCGCCGGATTCGGTTTCGAGGAAACGCCCGACCAGGCGGCCGCGATCGAGGCAGTGATCAAGGACATGGCCGCGGGCAAGCCCATGGACCGCCTGATCTGCGGCGACGTCGGCTTCGGCAAGACCGAGGTGGCGCTGCGCGCGGCGTTCGTCGCCGTGGCAAACAGCAAGCAAGTGGCGCTCCTGTGCCCGACCACCCTGCTCGCCGAGCAGCATTTCCAGACTTTCAGCGACCGGTTCGCCGACTGGCCGGTGAAGATCGCCGAGCTGTCGCGCTTTCGCACCGCGAAGCAGGCCAATGCCACGCTCAAGGCGCTCGCCGCGGGCGAGGTCGACATTGTCATCGGCACGCACAAACTCCTGTCGCGTGACGTCAAATTCCAGCGCCTCGGCCTCGCCATCATCGACGAGGAGCACCGCTTCGGCGTGCGCCAGAAAGAGGCGCTGAAGGCGCTGCGCGCCGAGGTCGACGTGCTGACGCTCACCGCGACGCCGATTCCGCGCACGCTCGCGCTGTCGCTCGAGGGCCTGCGCGAGTTCTCGGTGATCGCCACCGCGCCGCAACGGCGCCTCGCGATCAAGACCTTTGCCGCGCCGTTCTCCGAGGGCCTGATTCGCGAGGCCGCGCTGCGGGAACTCAAGCGCGGCGGCCAGGTGTACTTCCTGCACAACGAGGTCGACACCATCCAGCAGATGCGCGAGCGCCTCGCGAAGCTGCTGCCGGAAGCGCGCATCGCGGTGGCGCATGGCCAGATGCGCGAGCGCGAGCTCGAGCGCGTGATGCGCGACTTCTACGCTCAGCGCCACAACCTGCTGCTGTGCACCACCATCATCGAGACCGGCATCGACGTGCCGACCGCCAACACCATCGTCATCCACCGCGCCGACAAGTTCGGCCTGGCGCAGCTGCACCAGCTGCGCGGGCGCGTCGGCCGCTCGCACCACCAGGCCTACGCCTACCTGCTGACGCCGCCCGATGAGGCGCTCGGTGCGCAGGCGAAAAAGCGCCTCGAGGCAATCCAGATGATGGAGGAGCTCGGCTCGGGCTTCTACCTGGCAATGCACGATCTCGAGATCCGCGGCGCCGGCGAGGTGCTCGGCGAGTCGCAATCGGGCGAGATCCAGGAGGTGGGCTTCAACCTGTACACGCAGATGCTCGAGCGCGCGGTGCGTGCGCTGAAATCCGGGCGCGCGGTCGACCTCGAGCAGCCCCTGGACATCGCCACCGAGATCAACCTGCACACGCCGGCGCTGCTGCCCGAAATCTACTGCAGCGACGTGCACGAGCGCCTCACGCTCTACAAGCGCATGGCCAACTGCGAGACGCCGGAGCAGCTCGACGAGCTGCGCGAGGAACTGGTCGACCGCTTCGGCCTGCTGCCCGAGCCGGCGCAGGCGCTCATCGAATGCCACCGGCTGCGCATCGCCGCGCGGCCGCTGGGCGTGGCGCGCGTCGACGCCACGCACGAGACCGCGCTGCTGCAGTTCGTGAAGCAGCCGCCGATCGACGGCGCGAAGATCATCGCGCTGGTGCAACGGCGCAAGGACCTGCGCCTGTCGGGTCCGGAGCGCCTGCGCCTGGAAGCGAAGATGCCGGGCTGGCCCGAGCGCGCGCAGGCAGTCAAGGACCTGCTCGGCCAGCTCGCGGCATGAACCTCGTGCTGCAGGGCGCGGCGCTCTCCAACGATGCGCTCGGCGAGATCGTCGCGCTCACCGGCGCCAACCACGTCGTCACGCTTGGGCCTTGCGCGTGGCGGCTGACACGCGCCGCCGAGCAGCCCCAGGTTCAGCCCTGGTGCGCGCAGCGCGGTCTCGATTGCGCCTGGGTGCCGGATGAGCGCAGGCTTGCCGACCTGCGCCTGGTGGCAATGGACATGGATTCCACGCTCGTCACCATCGAGAGCATCGACGAGATGGGCGATATGCTCGGCATCAGGGACCGCGTCGCCCTGATCACCGAGCAGGCGATGCGCGGTGAAATCGACTACGCCGAGTCGCTGCGCCGCCGC
>JBDTMD010000107.1:0-6315 GCA_039934435.1 Burkholderiales bacterium | reverse complement strand
TCGCGCCCCGGACGGATGAAATCCAGATCGCTGCTGCGCTTGCTCCATGCCTCGCGCGCCGCCGCAACGATGTCGGCGCGGTGCTGCTCCAGCTCGGCGAGGAAGTGCGCGGCGCCAAAGACGAACATGCCGCTGTTCCAGTAGGCATCGCCGGCACCGATCAACTGCGCCGCCCGCGCAGCATCGGGCTTTTCCACAAACTGTTTCAGTCGAAAACCCGCGCCGGCGGCCTCGCCGCGGACGATGTAACCGTAGCCGGTCGCCGGCGTGGTGGGGCGCATGCCGAAAGTCACAAGGTTGCCGCCGTGCGCGATGCCGGCGGCGGCGCCCACGCACTTGAGGAACGCCTCGACGTCGGCGATGAGATGGTCCGCAGGCAGCAGCAGGACGATGGCATCCGCATCGCGCTCTGCCGCGTAGAGGCATGCAAGAGCGGCGGCAGGGGCGGTGCCGCGCCCGGCGGGCTCGAGCAACAACCGGGCATCTGCCGCGCCCATCGCACGCAGCTGCTCGGCAGCGAGGAAGCGATGCTCCTCGCTGACGATTACCAGGGGCGGGCGGGCATCCGTCACCCGACGCGCCCGGGCGACGGTCTCCTGCAGCATGGTTTGCGCTGAGACCAGCGGCAGGAACTGCTTCGGCAGGAGCTGCCGCGACATCGGCCACAGACGCGTGCCGTAACCGCCCGCGAGGATTACGGGCTGCACGAAGAGCGGCATGAGTTGTTGGGGATGCGGTCGCGGCGAAGGGGCACCGATTATAGCGGGGGGCTGCATTGCCGATTAGTATCGACGCCGAATGCGCATCTTCGTCACCGGCGCCTCGGGCTTCATCGGCGGCCACCTCTGCCCGGCGCTCGCCGCCGCTGGCCACGAGCTGCGCGCATCCGCCGACGGTTGCGACGCTGTCGTGCACCTCGCCAATATCGCGCACGTAAACGCCAGCCCGGCCGAACTGCACCGCGTCAACGTCGAGGGCACGATCGCGCAGGCCAGGTCCGCGCTTTCGGCCGGCGTGCGGCGCTTCGTGTATCTCAGCTCGATCAAGGGCGCGCGACCCGACGACGCCTACGGCCGCGCCAAGTCGGTCGCCGAGCAGGCGATTCTGCAGCTCGACGGGCTCGAGGCGGTGATCCTGCGCCCGCCGCTCGTCTACGGACCGCGCGTCAAGGCCAAATTCCTTGCGCTCATGCGTGCCATCGATCGCGGCTGGCCCTTGCCGCTGGCGAGCGTTTCGAATCGCCGCAGCCTCGTCTATGTCGGCAATCTGGCCGACGCGATCATGCGTTGCGTCGAGAGCTCAGTGGTGCGCAAGAGCTACGCGGTAACCGACGGCGCGCCGGTGTCCACGCCTGACCTGTGCCGCGCCCTCGGCCGCGCGCTCGGCCGCCCGGCGCGGCTGTTTGCGTTTCCTCCCGGGCTTGTGCGCCTGGCGCCGGGATTTGCGCGCCTGACTGAATCGCTGGAAACGGACGATCGCGCGATCCGCGAAGAGCTTGGCTGGCGTCCACCCTTCACGTTTGCGGAGGGACTAAAGGTCACCGCGACGTGGTATCGGGCGCAGGGCGGCTAGAATGCGCGCCATGATTGCGCTGGCGCCGATTGCTGCTTTTTTCATCGCGCTGCTCACTGCGCGGTTACTCCTGACGTCCGCAGGCCGGCGCATAGCGGTCGATAGACCGAACGAACGTTCTCTGCATACACAGGCCGTGCCGCGTACCGGCGGCATCGCCATCGCCATTGGCGTTGCTGCCGCATCCGCGCTCGCGTGGCCGGGACTGCCGATGATCCTGATCGCGGCCGCGGCGCTCGCTGCGGTGTCATTTGCGGACGACCTTCTCGGTCTGCCGACGCTGGTTCGGCTGGCACTGCATCTTGCGGTGGCCGCCGCGGTGCTGGCGCTCGATCTGGAAGTCACCGCGCCGCTGCTATTTGTCGTCCTTGCGCTCGCGCTCGTTTGGACCACGAATCTCTACAATTTCATGGACGGCTCGGACGGACTTGCCGGGGGCATGGCGATCTTCGGTTTCGGCGCCTACGCCATCGCTGCACAGGTCTACGGCGCGGCCACGCTCGCCGCCCTGTGCGCTTCGATTGCAACTGCCGCGGCTGCATTTCTCGTATTCAACTGGCACCCGGCGCGCCTGTTCATGGGCGACGTCGGCTCGGTGCCGCTCGGCTTTCTCGCCGGCGCGCTCGGGCTGCAGGGCTGGGCGATCGGCGCCTGGCCGCTGTGGTTTCCGGTCCTCGTCTTCGCGCCCTTCATGTGCGATGCGACGCTGACGCTCGTGAAGCGCTTGCTGCGCCGCGAGCCCGTGTGGCGCGCGCATCGCGAGCATTACTACCAGCGGCTCGTGCGCATGGGATTCGGCCACCGCGGCGCGGCATACATCGAGTACACCGCCATGGCCGGTTGCGCGGCGCTTGCCCTTCTGGTAATTCGCGAACCGATCGCGGTCCAGGGAATTGCGATTGCCTTCGCGGCAGCCGTACTCTCCGGCGTCGCCGTCTGGGTCGACCTGCGCTGGGCGCAACTCCAGCGCGCCACGGGCAGCGCGGTTAGATGAACACCGGCCGCCAGTTCCTGATTCGTTCTTCGCTCGCCTTTGCCCACGACGTCGTGGCCGCAGGCGTCGCCTGGCTCGCCGCGTTCTGGCTGCGCTTCGAGCTGCAGATGCCGCCGCCGGAGTTCACGGCGGTCGCCATGACGACGCTGCCTGCCGTCCTGGCGGTGCATGCCGTTGCTTTCTGGGCGCTCGGCCTGTATCGGGGCCTCTGGCGCTATGCGAGCTTGCCGGACCTGCAGCGCATCCTGGTGGCAGTGTCCGTGGCAGCACTCGCCGTGCCAGCGCTTTTCACGCTCGCGGCGCTGGCCACTCCAGTACCACGCTCGATTTACCTGCTGATGCCCGTGCTGCTGATCGGCGCCATGTGCGGCAGCCGCCTCCTGTACCGCGCCTGGAAGGAGCGCACGCTCATCGGCATGGTGCGCCACCCGCAGGCGCAGCCGGTGCTCGTCCTGGGCGCAGGCGCCGCGGCCTCGAGCCTGCTGCGCGACCTCGCCAACAGCAGCCAGTGGCGCGTCATCGGGTTGCTCGACGACGACGCCGGCAAGCGCGGCAGCGAGATCCAGGGGGTGAAGATCCTCGGTGCGCTGCCCGAAACCGGGGCGGCAGCGGCGCGCTTCGGGGTGACGCAGGCAATCATCGCCATGCCCGGCGCGACGCACGGCGAGCGCCAGCGCGCACTCGACCTGTGCACGGCGGCGGGTCTGCAGGTGATGACGGTGCCGTCGTACGCCGACCTCGTGTCCGGGCGGATGAGCGTATCGGCGCTGCGCAACGTCGAACTCGACGACCTGCTGGGCCGCGACCCGGTGGCGCTGGACGACGCGGGCCTGCTTGGGCTGATCGAGGGCAAATGCGTGCTGGTCACGGGTGCGGGCGGCTCGATCGGCTCAGAGCTGTGCCGCCAGATCGCGCGCTACGCGCCCGCGCGGCTCGTTCTGTTCGACGCCTCGGAGTTCGGCCTGTACTCGATCGAACAGGAATTCCACGACCGCATGCCCGGGGTGCCGATCGCCGCCATGATCGGCGACGCGAAATCGGAGCCGCGCGTGCGTGAAGCTTTCGAGCGCTTCCGGCCGCAGATCGTGTTCCATGCCGCCGCCTACAAGCACGTGCCGCTGATGGAAGGCGAGAACGCGTTTCAGGCCGTCGCCAATAATGTGCTTTCAACCGTGGTGACCGCGCGCGCCGCGCAGACATCCGGCGCGCTGAAGTTCGTGCTCGTCTCCACCGACAAGGCGGTGAACCCCACCAATGTCATGGGCGCCTCCAAGCGCGTCGCCGAGCTTGCCTGCCAGGCGCTCGCGGGCGCTGGCCGCACGCAGTTCGTGACGGTGCGCTTCGGCAACGTGCTCGGCTCCACCGGCAGCGTCATCCCCCGCTTTCGCGAGCAGATCGCGCGCGGCGGGCCGGTCACCGTGACGCACCCGGAAATCCAGCGCTACTTCATGTCGATTCCAGAGGCGACGCAGCTCGTATTGCAGGCGGCGCTGATGGGCAAGGGCGGCGAGATTTTCGTGCTGGACATGGGCGAGCCGGTGCGGATTGCCGACCTCGCGCGCCAGCTGATCCGGCTCTCCGGACTGGCCGAGGACGACATCCGCATCGAGTACACGGGGCTGCGGCCGGGCGAGAAGCTCTACGAGGAGCTGCTCGCCGACGCCGAGCGCACGCTCCCCACGCCGCATCCGAAGCTGCGCGTGGCGCGCGCGCAGTCGAGCGCAAATGGCGCGCTGCTCGAGGAAGTAGTTGCGTGGATCGCCGCGGCGCGCGATCCGGGTCCGGATGCGGTTCGCGAGCGCCTGCGCGCCTGGGTGCCGGAATATGCGCCTCCAGGCGGGGGCTGCTCCGAGTAGGGTGGGCAGGTCACGGCGTGCCGGCGCTCGCCTTGTCGAAGCCGATCCGCGCGATGTCCGGTGCGAGCAACTCCGTGCCTGGCGCCTGATCCACGATCCAGGCGCGCTCCGCGCGCACGTCCTGCAGTGCGTCGCGCAGCGATCGCACGGCGCGCGGCGCATCGCCTCGGCCGGCCTTGATCTCGATCGCGACGCGCGCTTCCCCGCGGTCGAGCAGAAGGTCGATCTCGGCGCCCGCCAAGGTGCGCCAGAAGTAGCCCTGCGAGGCGGGGCGGGCAATGCGCTCGCGCCGCAGGATGTCTTCGGCGACGAAACCCTCCCAGCTTGCGCCGCGTGCGGGGTGCGCATCGAGCTCGTCGGCCGAGCCGATATTGAGCAAGTGGTGCAGCAACCCGGTATCGCGCATGAACAGCTTGGGCGCCTTGGTCAGGCGCTTGCCCACATTGCGGAAGTACGGCGGCAGCCGGCGCACCAGGAACACCGACTCGAGCACGTCCACCTGGCGCTGCACGGTGTGGTAGGAGACGCCGAGCGAGGCACCGAGCGCCGAGGCGTTGAACAGTCCGCCGTGTTGGTGCGCGAGCATGGTGAGCAGGCGCCGCATGAACAGCGGGTCGGCGGCGACGCCGTACTGCGGCAGATCGCGTTCCAGCAACGTGCGCAGGTAGGCTTCCCACCATTCGCGGAAATCGCCGGCGAGCGCGTCGGGAAATCCGCCTTTCAGCCAGAGCGTGCGCCAATCGGCGGGATGCGCGCTGGTGGCGGCCTCGCAGGCCGCGAGAGGGTCGAGCTCGATCACCGCGACGCGGCCGCCGAGCGACTCGGAGATCCCCCGGATCAGGGCCGGCTGGGCGGAGCCGAGCACGATATAGCGGCCGGCGCGGCGGCGGTCGGCGTCGATGGCGCCGCGCAGCGCGGCGAACAGTTCGGGTACGGCCTGCGCCTCGTCGAGAATCGCGCCGTCCGGCAGCGCATCGAGCGCGAGCCGCGCATCGTCGCGGAAGCGCTGCGCCGTGCGCGGGTCCTCGAGGTCCACGTAGCGCAGGCCGCCGAACACCCGGCGCGCGAGCGTGGTCTTGCCGACCTGGCGCGCGCCGAGGATCGCGACCGCGGGGAAGTGCCGCGCCAGTGCGAGGAGCCGGGGGGCTGCGAGGCGTTCGTACATGACTTGAATATTAGAAGCAGTACGTCTAAATTACAAGTCTGAGGCCGAGCCCTCCCCGTACCAGCGCAACCACGCGGCGAAGCGCGCAAGGCCCTCCCGGAGCGGCGTCACCGGTGCGAAGCCCACGGCGTCCTGCAGCGCGCGCGTATCGGCGCAGGTCGCCGGTACGTCGCCGGGCTGCAGGGGTTTCATCTCCTTGACCGCCTTGCGGCCGAGCGCTTCTTCCAGCAGCGCGATGTACTCGAGCAGCGCCACCGGCTGATGATTGCCGACGTTGAGCACACGGTACGGCGGTTCGCCCGTGGGCGGCGAATCGAGCACGCGCAGTGTCGCTTCCACCGCATCGTCGATGTAGGTGAAGTCCCGCTTCATGTCGCCATGGTTGAAAACCTGGATCGGTTTGCCTTCCAGGATGGCGCGCGCGAACAGCATCGGCGACATGTCCGGACGGCCCCACGGCCCGTACACCGTGAAGTAGCGCAATCCCGTCGCCGGCAGGCCGTGCAGGTGGCTGGCGACGTGCGCCATCAGCTCGTTTGCCTTCTTGGTCGCGGCGTAGAGGCTGATCGGGTGGTCGACGTTGTCGGTTTCCGACCACGGCAGCTTCGCGTTCGCGCCATACACGCTCGAGCTCGAGGCGTAGACGAGATGACTCGGCGCATGGCGCCGGCACGCTTCGAGCACGTTGGCAAAGGCGACGAGGTTCGACTGGATGTAGGACGACGGGT
>JBDTMD010000106.1:0-6318 GCA_039934435.1 Burkholderiales bacterium | reverse complement strand
TCGTGAGCAGGCCCAACTCGCCTTCGTTGACAATGAAAGCCATATCAACGTTCGCGATGACGCGCACCATGCGGAGCGCGTAGCGCGAAGCGAACGGTGTCGCTGCCGATCGCGCTGTTAGCCGTCACTTGGTCGAAGAAGCTCGGCATTCCCGCTAGATTCGCGAGAAGCCAGCAAGAGCAGCGACGTACGTAGCGCCCAAAGGATCAAGGATTTCCTTGAGCTTGGGAGTTGGCGTTCCGAATACGGTGAACCGCTTGCGATCGACCATTCTCGAAAATCGTTCGCCGTACATTTTTCCGAATGCGATCAGGTGCGTTACGGCGGCCGTCGAATCGATATAGCGTTCGAATACATGGACGATTTGGCGGTCGTCGCTAATGAATCGTTCGAAAATCAGTGCCCCACCTTCGCTCTTCGTTGATTCGACCATCTCGCTTGTGAGTGCGCGAAAAGCATCCAGCTGACCGGGTTTCACTTGCAGCTCGACGTGCCACGAAATCTGATCGCTCATCGGCTACCCTCGCCCATGTGACGGCTAACGTTCCGGCTGTGGCGTAGAGTGCGCGGCGCAAGGCGCCGCCCGAAATCTGTCGCTCACGAACCGGTTGTTAGGCTTCGGCTTTCCGTGCGTTGCCGATACCGGAGCCATTGCCTTCAGATCCAGTACAGAAAGTACAGAACTGCACTTCCCAGAATTGACGCTAGGCACCCACCCGTCGCATGAAGCCACCCCAAAGTACTTACCGGCGAGCGCTCATGAAACATCGCTGCATGCCCAACCGGTGGAACTGCGGCATCGATGCGGTCGCCGAGTTTATGCGTAACAATTCTCCACAGGAACAGGGCTTGAAACATCAGGCACGCACTGGCCACGAGAAGGAAGATCAGCGACAGGTCCGACGCAGTGAACGTCGCTAGACAATAAGCGATCACGAGAAGCGCCAATTGCAGCGCAGCAAGCCAATAGGTGAGCGAAACCTGGCGATTGTCATCGAGAAATCCATGCAGAAGAATATTGGGGACCATTTGCCGAAGCCTAACCTAATGTCGACCCCCTATCTGGGGGTGTTGTGAAGCCCCATCATCGGGGCCGAGTCCGGCGAGAGTACGCCCAAGCCCCTGATGTCTCAACCGCGTCAACCGGGATGGGCACCTGTACGTTCGTACAGTATAGGGACCTTCAGGGAGTCAAGGCATGACAGCCCCCAAACTGCTCGACATGGTCCGCGAGCGCATCCGCGTCAAGCACTACAGCCTGCGGACGGAGGAGGCGTACCTGCACTGGATCCGCAGGTTCATCTTCTTTCACGGCAAGCGCCACCCGCGCCTTGCGTCTTTTTTTCGCGTCTCGCGAGTGTCAGCTCTGGGTCGAAAGCCGTCGACCAAGCCCCCATCACCCCGGCCTCGGCAGCGGCCTCCGCGCCTGCGCCTTCGCCAGCCCCGCAACAAAACCCGCAAGCGGCCCGGCATCGCCAAAAGAGCTCGCCCGCTCGAGCGCATGCATGTACTCCTTGCGCCGCTCGACCGGAATCACCGTCCACACGTACCCGGCCGGCACCAGCATCAGGTTCATCAGGAACCGACCCAGCCGACCATTCCCGTCCATGTACGGATGGATGTAGACAAAGAAGAAATGCCCCAGCACCGCGCGCACGCGCGCATCGGCCTCCGCCTCCAGCAGCCCGAACAGCACCGGCATGCACTCGCGCACGGCCTCCTTCGAAGGCGGAACGTGCCGCGCGCCGCGGATGAAGACCTGGTCGTCGCGATATCCCGCGAGGCTGGAGCGCGCGAGGATGCCGGCGCGCACGCTCGGGCCAAAGAGCGCCTGGTACCAGCGGGGCAGGGCGCTTCGGAACACCGTGCCCGCGTTCGCGCCCTTGAGGATGCGCACGAGATCCTCCTTCACGAGCTCGTGGGTCTCGAAATACCCGCGCGCCGCCATGGCGTCGCGCGCCGAGCGATCCGCGCCGTCCGGGCTCCAGTTGCCGTCGCGGATCTTGTCGATCAGGGCCGCGGTCACGCGATAGCCTTCGATCGAGAGGGAGTAGTACGCGTCCGTCACGTCGCGCGCCTCGACGTCCTCGAGCAGCGCCTCGATGTCCCTTAAACCGCCCGGCGCCCGGGGCAGCGCCGCGATCGCGCTCTGCCGCATTTGCGCCCGCATGAGCCGAAGCCGCTGCACGCGGCAGCTCGTGCTGCTCATTCGGGCGCCTTGATCATACGATGCTTATAAGCTACACTGGCGGCGCGTGGCCGACAGCTCGATTCTGCACTACCGGACGGTCGAGGGTCGGTTCCCGTACCGGGAATGGGTGGAGTCCCTCGCGGACAAGGCGGCACGCGCTGCGGTACTCGCCAGGGTCGACAGGCTGGCGTTCGGCACGTTCGGCGACTGGAAGGCAGTTGGCGAGGGGGTGCGGGAGCTTCGCATCCATCTTGGGCCCGGATACCGGGTCTATTTCGGCCGGGACGGGAAAACGGTGGTGATCCTGCTTTGCGGCGGCGAGAAGCGCTCGCAGGACGCCGATATCAGACGGGCGAAGAGGTACTGGAAGGACTATGAAGCGCGCAAGAAACCTGCCGGCGGAAGATCAAGGTGAATGGCTGACGCAGCAGCTCCGCGACCCGGAGCTCTGCGTGGCCTATCTGAACGCCGCCCTCGCGGAGCGCGATCAGGCCGCGTTCATGCTGGCGCTGCGCAACGTCGCCAAGGCGCGCGGCGGCGTGGCCGCGATGGCGCGCGAGACCGGCATGAACCGCGTCGCGCTCAGCCGGGCGCTGTCGGAGGGCGGCAACCCGGAGCTGCGCAGCCTGACCAAGATCCTCGGGGCCTCCGGCCTGGAGTTCAAGGTGGTGCCGAAGAAGAGGGCTGGCCGGCGTCACGGCCACGGCCGGAGAAGGCGCGGAGCCTTCAGGGACGTCGAGGACGGCGCGCGGTACTAAGGTTTCCGCGCACGCGGTCGCTACCGCCGATCCTTCCCGTCGCCGACCGGCAGCTTTGGGCACAAGACTCAGGTGCGTGCGAACGCAAGAGTTTGGTGCAAGCGATTACAAGAGTCTAATGTTCACCCGCCGCGGCGGGTACCACCGGACTGAGGCGCCCGCTAGCCGCTGTTCCGTAGTCCCGCCGCCACCCCGTTAATGGTCAGATGTATCGCCCGCCGCGTCCGCTCATCCGTATCCCCCGCCCGATAGCGCCGCAGCAACTCCACCTGCAAATGGTTTAACGGATCCAGATAAGGAAACCGGTTCCGTATCGTCCGCGCCAGCGCCGGGTTGTCGCCAAGGAAATCCGTCTGCCCGGTGATCTCGAGCAAGTACCGACGCGTTCGCTGCCACTCCTGAGATATCCGTCCGAATACCTCCTGACGCAACCGCGCGTCCGGCACCAGCTCGGCATACCGCGAAGCGATTCCCAAATCCGACTTCGCCATCACCATGTCCATGTTGGACAGCACCGAGCGCCAGAACGGCCAGCCGCGCTGCATCTCCTGTAACTCACCAATGGAACCGCCTTTCTCCCCCAGCCACGCCTCCACTGCCGAACCAAATCCGTACCACCCCGGCAGCATCAGCCGGCACTGGCTCCAGCTGAACACCCACGGAATCGCCCGCAAATCCTCCAGCCGCTCGGTCGCGCGCCGCGACGCGGGCCGGCTGCCGATGTTCAGCGCGGCGATCTCGGACAGCGGCGTGGAGCCGCGGAAGTAGTCGATGAAGCCCGGGGTCTCACGCACCAGCGCGCGGTAGGCGCGCAGCGCGTGCGCCGAGAGCGACTCCATGATCGCCACGTGGCGCTCGCGGTTCGGATGCGGCGGGCGCCGCCCGAGGCTCGCTTCCAGAGTCGCGGCTGCCAATGTCTCCAGGCTGCGCCGCCCGCGCTCCGCATCGGCGTACTTGCTGGCGATGACTTCGCCCTGCTCGGTCAGGCGCAGCGCACCGTCCACCGTCCCCGCGGGCTGCGCCAAAATCGCGTCGTAGCTCGGACCGCCGCCGCGCCCGACGCTGCCGCCGCGGCCGTGGAACAGGCGCAGGCGCACGCCCCGGGCGACGCAGGCCTCGCGCAGCGCCGCGGCCGCCTTGTACAGCGCCCAGTTGGAGGTGAGGTAGCCGCCGTCCTTGTTGCTGTCGGAATAGCCGAGCATGACCTCCTGCTCGTCGCCGCGCGAGCGCACCCACGAGCGGTACAGGGGCTGGTCGAGGGCCGCGCCGATTATCTCGCCGCCGCGCTCGAGGTCGTGGATCGACTCGAACAGCGGCACGATGTCCATGTCGAGCGCGCCGGCGCGCAGCAGTCCCGCCTCGCGCAGCAGCACGCCCACTTCCAGCAGGTCCGAGACCGACTGGCAATGCGAGATGACGTAGTGCGGCACGGCGTGCGCACCCAGGCGCCGGCGGCCGGCGGCCGCGGCGTCGGCCGCCGCGAGGTCGGCGGCGGCCAGGGGCGAGTACTCGAGGTGCGGCGAGCGCAGCGGCCGCGGCCCGGCCAGCTCGCGCGCAAGCAGCGCGACGCGGCCGTTTTCTTCCAGGGAAGCATAGCCGTCGGCGACGCCCGCGCGCGCCAGCAGCTCCGCCACCACGGTTTCGTGCTCGCCCGAGCTCTGGCGCAGGTCGATGCGCGCGAGGTGGAAGCCGAACACGTCCACCTTGCGCCGCAGCGCGCGCAGCCGCCCCGCGGCGAGCCGGCCGGCGCCTTGCGTGTCCAGCCCGCGCTCGACGAGCGCAAGTTCAGCGTCGAGCTCGTCCGGGCCGGCATAGGCCGGCCGCGCCATGCTCGGCGCGGGCACGGCCTCGAGGCCGCACAGCTCGCGCGCCGTCGTGGCGAGCCGCGCATAGATTCCGGAGACGATGCGGCGGTAGGGTTCGTCCGAGCGGTACGGCGACTGGTCGCCCGAGGCCGCCGCCGCCGCCCCGATCTCCGGAGGCACGGCGCGGATGCGCGTGGACTTCGCCGAGGTAGTGCTCGAGCGCGAGGCGTGCCTGCTGCGCGAGCGCGAGCTCGAGCGTCGCGGCGCCGACGTTCGGGTTGCCGTCGCGGTCGCCGCCGATCCAGGTGCCGATGGACAGGAACGACGGCAGGCGCCCGGCGCCCAGCGCCGCCTCCAGGCGTGCGTACAGGCGCGGCAGCTCCTCGAAGAAGCTCAAGCGGAAGTAGGCGAGGCCGTTGGCGATCTCGTCGGCGACCTCGAGCCGGGAGAGCCGCAGCATCGAGGTGAGCCACAGGCGCAGCACCTCGCGCTCGAGCGCCGCGTCGCGGCCCGCGCCCGGCGGCTCGCCGAGGAGCCGGGCGATCGCGCGCTCGCAGTCGAGCACCGACTGGCGCTGCACCTCGGTCGGGTGGGCCGTGAGCACCGGGCTCACCCGCGCGCGGCCGAACCAGGCGGCGAGCTGCTCGCCCCCGGCGCCGGCCTTGGCCACGCGCTCCAGCGCGTGGGCGAAGGTGCCCGGGCCGCCGGCTTCCTCGCGGTGCGCGTGGGCGTCCTCGGCGATATTGAGCAGCAGCGAGAAGTAGCTGAAGGCGCGCACCACGTGCAGGGTTTGCTCGATGTCGAGCGCATCGAGCTGCGCCTGGAGCTGCGTTTTGGCGCGCGCCGCGGCGGCCCCGTCCTCGCTCTCGGCGCGGCGGAAAGCCACCGCGCTCTGGCGGATGCCCTCGATGGTGTCGAAGATCGGCGCGCCCGCCTGCTCGCGCACCACGTCGCCCAGGAGCCGGCCGAGCAGCCGCCGGTCCTCGCGCAGCGCCGGTTCCTGCGCCTCGCCTTCCGTCTTAGCCGCCCTTGGCCCGCGTCATGAACACGAGGCGCTCGAACAGGTGGACGTCCTGCTCGTTCTTGAGCAGCGCGCCGTGCAGCGGCGGGATGATGGTCTTGCGGTCGTTCGAGCGCAGCGCTTCCGGCGGGATGTCCTCGGCGAGCAGCAGCTTCAGCCAGTCGAGGAGTTCCGAGGTCGAGGGCTTTTTCTTCAGCCCGGGCACCTCGCGCACCTCGAAGAACACCTCCATCGCCTCCCGCAGCAGCGACTTCTTCAGGCGCGGAAAGTGCACGCCGACGATTTTCTCCATCGTTTCCTTGTCGGGAAAGCGGATGTAGTGGAAGAAGCAGCGTCGCAGGAACGCATCGGGCAGCTCTTTTTCGTTGTTCGAGGTGATGAACACGATCGGCCGCTGGCGCGCCTTGACCAGCTCCTTGGTCTCGTAGACGTAGAACTCCATGCGGTCGAGCTCGCGCAGCAGGTCGTTCGGGAACTCGATGTCGGCTTTGTCGATTTCGTCGATCAGCAGCGCCACCGGTTCGTCGGCGGTGAAAGCCTGCC
>JBDTMD010000105.1:0-6338 GCA_039934435.1 Burkholderiales bacterium | reverse complement strand
GCGTGCTCGCGGCGCTGGCGCGCCTCGAAGCGGAGCTCGCCGACGCACCGTCTCCCGAGCGCCTGGCGCGCGTGTCGGTGCTGTTGCGCCGCCTCGCGCTGCTGCGCTTCCCGCGCGCCGGGGTCGCGCCGCTGACCGGCGAGGCGTGGCTGCGCTTTCTCGATGAGTCCGGCGGCGAGGGCCGCTTCGCCGAAGGCCCGGGACGCGTGCTCGCCGCCGGTCCCTACCAGCGCGCGCTGCCGCCCGGCCTCGACATCGCCGCGCTGCTGGCGCTGGTGCGCGACTGGGTCGGCAAGAACAGCCGGAGCCTCGCTGCATGAGCCTGCAACTGGCCTGGCCCTGGATGCTGGCGGCGTTGCCGCTGCCGCTGCTCGCGCTGCTGCTGCCC
This sequence comes from Burkholderiales bacterium, assembly GCA_039934435.1. GTDB lineage: Bacteria > Pseudomonadota > Gammaproteobacteria > Burkholderiales > SG8-39 > JAABQT01. The sequence goes on along the minus strand of JBDTMD010000105.1, from coordinate 5,950 downwards.
GCCGCGGCCGAAGCGCCCGCACCGGCGCTGCGCTTTCCGTTTTTCCAGGCGCTGCGCGCCAGCCTGCAGGTCGCGGGGGGCCGGCGCTCGCGCCTGCGTCTCGCCGTGGCGGCGCTCGCCTGGCTGCTGCTGGTGCTCGCCGCGGCGCTCGCGCAGCAGGTCGGCGAAACGGTGCACCTGCCGGTCAGCGGCCGCAGCATCATGCTGGCGGTGGACCTGTCGGGCTCGATGGAGACGCCCGACATGCGCATCGGCAGCCGCGCCGTCAGCCGGCTCGACGCGGTCAAGGTGGTGGCGGGCGATTTCATCCAGCGGCGCGCGGGCGACCGCCTCGGGCTGATCCTGTTCGGCGACCAGGCCTACCTGCAGGTGCCGCTCACGCTGGATCGCAGCACCGTGCGCACGCTGCTCGACGAGGCGCAGATCGGCCTCGCCGGCGAGCGCACGGCGATCGGCGACGCCATCGGCCTCGCCATCAAGCGCCTGCGCGAGGAGCCGGCCGCGAACCGCGTGCTGGTCCTGCTCACCGACGGCGCCAGCAACGCCGGCAATGTCGATCCGCTGAAAGCGGCCGACCTCGCGGCGCGCGACGGCGTGCGCATTTACACCATCGGCGTCGGCGCCGACGAGGCCAATGTGCCGGGACCGTTCGGCGTGCCGCAGCTCATCGGCAGCGATCTCGACGCGGCGGCGCTCAAGGCGATCGCGCAGAAGACCGGTGGCCGCTATTTCCGCGCCGCCGACGTCGCCTCGCTGTCGCAGATCTACGAGCTGCTCGACAGGATCGAGCCGGTATCGAAGGACGAGCAGAGCTGGCGCCCGGTCGAGGAGCTCTATGCCTGGCCGCTCGGCGCGGCGCTGCTGCTGAGCGTGCTGATCGCGCTCGCCGCCGGCGGCTGGCTGCCGCGGCTGCGCGTCCCGGGAGTGCGCCATGCCTGAGCATTTCCACTTCCTGCAGCCGCTGTGGCTGGTCGCCCTCGTGCCGCTGGCGCTGATCGCCTGGCAGGTGCTGCGGCCCGGCGGCGGCGACAACCCGTGGCGCCGCGTGGTCGATGAGCGCCTGCTGGCGCTGCTGATGGCCGGCCGCGGCCAGCCGGCGGGCCGCGTCGCGCTGTGGCTGCTCGGCGCCGGCTGGCTGATCGCGGTGCTGGCGCTCGCCAATCCGACCTGGGAGCGCCGGCCGCAGCCGCTCTACCAGACGACGGCGGCGCGCGTCGTGGTGCTCGAGCTGTCGCGCTCGATGCTCGCCGACGACCTCGAGCCGTCGCGGCTGGCGCGCGCGCGCTTCAAGGTCGAGGACGTGCTGGCGCAGAACCCGGAAGGGCAGACCGGCCTCGTGGTGTACGCAGGCGATGCGTTCACCGTGTCGCCGCTGACGCGCGACGCCAACACCATCCGCGCGCTGCTCAAGGTGCTCGAGCCGGCGATCATGCCGGTCGACGGCAGCCGCGCCGACCTCGGCCTGCTCAAGGCGGGCCAGCTGCTGCGCCACGCGGGCGTGACGCGCGGCCAGGTGCTGCTGATCGCCGATGGCGTCGCGCCTGACGAGCTCGCGGCGAGCGAGCGCGCCGCCGCGCGCCTGCAGCGCGACGGCTATCGCGTCTCCGTCCTCGGCGTCGGCACCGAGCAGTACGCGGCCCGGCCGCTGGGGACGGCGTCGCTCGAAGCGGTGGCACGCGCCGGCGGCGGCCAGTACCGGCCGATCGCCGACGGCGGCCAGGCGTTGGACGTACTGTTAAGCGACAGCCGCGAGTCGCTCACGCAAGGCGCGATGCAGGCCGACGCGACGACGCCGGCATGGAAGGAACAGGGGCCGCTGCTCGCGGTGCTGCTGCTGCCGCTGGCGGCGCTCGCTTTCCGGCGCAACTGGCTGTTCAGCCTGGTGCTGCTCGCCGGCCTCGCTGCGCCGCCGCAAGCGGCGCTCGCCGGAACCTGGGACGACCTGTGGCAGCGACCCGACCAGCAGGCGGCGAAGGCGCTCGCCGCCGGCGACTATGCGCGCGCCGCCGCTCTGGCGACCGATGCCGGCCGCCGCGGCAGTGCCGAATACAAGCGCGGCCGCTACCCGCAGGCGCTGGAGAATTTCTCGCGGGGCGAAGGCGCGGATGCCGAATACAACCGCGGCAACGCGCTCGCGCGCCTCGGGCGCTACGAGGACGCCATTACCGCCTACGACCGCTCGCTCAAGGCGCGGCCGAACGATGCGGATGCGCTGGCCAACAAAGCGGCGGTGGCAGCGCTCCTCAAGCACAAGCAGCAGCAGCAGTCGCAACAACAGCAATCGCAGCAGCAGCCGTCGCAGAAGGACCAGGCCGGCAGGGCCGGCGAGGGCCAGCAGCCGGCGACGCCGAAGCCGCAGGAGAACCAGTTCGCCGAGGCAGCGAAGAAGCTCGAACAGAAAAACGCGCAGCCGAACGACGACGTGCGACAGCCGCAGCCGGCGGGCGCGCAACCACGTGCGAAAACCGAAGCCGCGGCCGAGGGCGCGCGGCCGCTCGACAGCGAAGAGCAGCTCGCCGCCGAGCAGTGGCTGCGGCGCATTCCCGACGATCCGGGCGGCCTGCTGCGGCGCAAGTTCCTCTACCAATACCGACAGCGGGCGCAAGGTGCCAATGCCGACTGATCCTCGCCGCAATCTCCGCGCGCTGGCGGCGGCCGCCGCAGCGCTCCTCCTCATGGGCGCGTCCGCCGCGAGCCCGGCCGCCGTGCGCGCGACGCTCGAGCGCGACACGGTGCCGGTGGGCGCGACGCTGACGCTCAGCATCGAAAGCGATGCCGCGCAAGCGAACGAGCGCCCCGACCTGGCGCCGCTCGAGCGCGACTTCGAGTTGCTTGGCACGAGCACCAGCAGCGAAACCCGCATCGTCAACGGCGCGCGCACCGACCGCACGCGCTGGCTGGTGCAGCTGCAGCCGCGCCGCGCCGGCACGCTCGTCATCCCGCCGATCGCCGTCGGCAACGAAACCACCGCCGCGCTCGAGCTCAAGGTCGCCGAGCCCGCGCCGCCGGCGGCAAGCGAGGCCGCGAAGCATGTGTTCGTCGAAGTCGAGGCGGCCGCGCCCGGCCCGTCGATCTACGTGCAGCAGCAGATACCGTACACCGCGCGGCTCTACTACGACGACAAGGTGTACGGCGGCAATATGGCCGCGCCCGAGCCGGCGGACGCGACCGTCGCCCAGCTCGGCGAGGACCGGCTGTACGACACCGTGCGCGACGGACGCAAATATCATGTGATCGAGCGGCGCTACGCCATCGCGCCCGAGAAGAGCGGCGCGCTGCGCATTTCCGCGGCCGGATTTCACGGCACGATGGCGGCGCCGCGGGACAGCGGCGCCACGGCGCGCCAGGAAGACAGCCTGATGGCGCGCCTGCTGCGCGGCACGCCGTTTGCCAATGACCCTTTCTCGTACCTCAGGGACAGCTTTGGCGGTCTGTCCTACGGCAGGCCCGGGGAGCCGGTGACGGCGCGCGGCCGCGAGATCACGCTCAAGGTCGAGCCGCGACCGGCGGCGGCGCAACGCAACTGGCTGCCGGCCGAGCAGATCACGCTGCACGACAGCTGGGCCGACAACCCGCCGCGCTTCAAGGTCGGCGAGCCGGTGACGCGCACCCTCACCATCGACGCCAAAGGCCTCGCCGCCTCGCAGATCCCGCCGCTCGCGCTCGCCGCGCCGGCCAACGCGCGCTTGTATCCCGAGGCGCCCGACAACCAGAGCCGCACCGACGGCCGCACCATCTACGGCGTCAGCAAGCAGAGCGTGACCTACATCCCGGGCGCGCAAGGCACGCTCGAAGTCGCGCCCGTCGAGCTGGCGTGGTGGAACACGCTCAGCGACCGGCAAAGCAGCGCCACCCTGCCGGCCCGGCAATACACGGTCGCGCCGGGCGTTGCTCCGGGGCAGCCCGAAGCCGCGCCGCCGGCGGCGGCCGCAGCGCCGGCGCCCGCCATACCGGCGCCGCACGTCGCGTCGTGGAGTACCCGCTTGCGCAACCAAGCAGCATGGCTCGCGGCCGGCGCCGCTTTGCTCGTTGCGCTTGCGCTGGCGGTGATCGTCATCAGGCGCCGGGCGCGCGCCGCCCCTGCTCGGCCGGAGCGGCGCGCGGCGGCGCTGCGGGCGCTGCGCCGGGCGTGCGCCACCAACGATCGGCTCGCGGCGCAGGCAGCGCTCCTCGACCTGGGTCGCGCCGAGTGGCCCGACGAACCGCCGCGCGGCCTGACCGCGCTCGCCGCGCGACTCTCGGCCGGCGTGGATGAGCTGGTCGCACTCGATCGCAGCCTGTACGGCGTCGGCGGCTCGTTGTGGGAAGGCCGATCGGTGTGGGAGACGTTCCGCCGCGGCCTGCGACCGAAGCGCGAGGCGGCGCCGCCAGAGGATGACGGCTTGGGTGCGCTCTACCCGTAATACGGACTACGGGCGCGGTGGAGGGTAGCCCATGAAGTCTATTGCCGTTGCCGCGCCGGTTTCTCGGCGAGGATCTTCTTCGCGATCCTGAAGCTGTCGAGCGCCGCCGGCGCGCCGCAGTAGGTCGCGACGTGGATGAAGATCTCCTTGATCTCGCGCCGGGTGATTCCATTCCGCAGCGCCGCGCGCAGGTGGATTTCGAGCTCGTGCGGGCGGTTCAGCGCCGAGATCATGGCGAGGTTCATGATCGAGCGCGTCTTCAGCGGCAGCACGCCGCGCGCCCAGCTCGCGCCCCAGCCGTGCTCGGTGACGTAGTGCTGCAGGTCGATCGTGAAGTCGTCGGCTTCCTTGAACGCCTTGTCGACGTACGCTTTGCCGAGCCAGCGGCGCCGGATCTTCAGGCCGTCGGTGTAGGCCTTGCTGCGCCGGATTGATTTCGCCATGTCGTGCTCCCTCTGTTATGCGTCGCGGACCGCTACTATGCCGTCAAATGCCTCGCTCCGGCACCCGCCTGCGCCTGGTCGAGGCGCTCACCGCGCGCCTGCCGTTCTACTACGGCTGGGTGATCCTCGCCTGCGTCTGCGCCGCCGGGTTCTCGCGCACCGGCTCGGCGGTGGCGACGCTCTCGATCTTCGTCGAGCCGATGACGCGCGAGTTCGGCTGGTCGCACACGCAGATCTCGGCGGCAGTGTCGGTGGGCGGCGTGCTCGGCGCGCTGGTGGCGCCGGCGACCGGCGCCTTTCTCGACCGCAACGGCGCGCGCGCCGTGCTGTGCGTGGCGGTGCTCGCCACCGGCATCCCGCTGCTGCTGCTGTCGTTCACGCAGTCGCTCGCCTGGTTCTTCGTCCTCTACTGCATCGCGCGCATGAGCTTCGCCGGGCCCTACGACCTCGGCATCTACGGCTCGATCGTCAATTGGTTCGTGCGCCGGCGCGCCTTCGCCACGTCTTTGGCGACCGTGGTTTCGATGTTCGGGCTTGTCAGCATGCCGCTGATCGCGCATTTCGTCATGCAGGCGAGCGGCTGGCGCACCGCGTGGCTGGCGATCGGCGCCACCGTGCTGGTGGTCGGCTTCGTGCCGGTGTGGCTGCTCCATGTGCGCCGGCCGGAGGATCTCGGCCTGCGGCCCGATGGCGCGCGCGCGGCGGCGACTGCCGGGGCGAGCGGCGTCGCCGCGCCCGAGCCGGCCTATACGCGCGCCGAAGCGCTGCGCACGCCGGCGTTCTGGCTGCTGTCGCTGTTCACCCTGCTGGTCTACCCGGTGCAGGCCGGGATCAGCCTGCACCAGGCGCCGTTCCTCATCGAGCGCGGGCTCGATCCGACCGTGGCGGCGACGGCGGTGAGCACGTTCGCGCTGCTGTCAGCTGTCGCCGGCTTCGCCAGCGGTTTCTGGCCGCGGCGCGTGCCGCTGCGCGACGCGCTGGCGCTGGTCGGCCTCGTGCTCGCGGCGAGCAGCGTGCTGATGAACGCCGTGCACGCCGCGCCGCTCGCCTACGGCGCGGCGGCGCTGCTCGGCCTCGGCATCGGCGGGCTGCTCGCGCTGCTGC
>JBDTMD010000104.1:0-6374 GCA_039934435.1 Burkholderiales bacterium | reverse complement strand
GAGCGTAACAACACCGAGCGCGCACATTGCCGCCCCTACGATCATGCAGGCAGACGGTCGCCTGCCGAACACCAGGAACCCGAGCAGCGCGACCCAGGCGGGTGCGATGCCCGGACCGAGCGCGGCGGCATGGTTGGCTGGCGCGAATTGCAAGCCGTAAATCACGAGTGCCGCCATTCCCGCGCCCTGGAACAGGGAGAGCGGAACGCCCCGCAGCCACGCATCGCGGCGAATCGCGCGGCAACGCTGCGCGAGGTAGGGCAGGAAGAGCAGGGCGCCGACGCCGAAGCGTAGAAGCATCAGGTCCAGCGGGGAGAACGGGCCGGTCACGCCCGCCCGGGTCGCCACTGGATACGACGCCCAGATGAGCACCGCGACCGCCGCGGCGCCGTAGCCGCCTAGCCTCCGGGCGCACGCCGCGCGGATCGCGGCGCGAATCACCGGGTTGCGCCGGTCGCGCTCACTGGGCAGCCGCTCTTGCGCCGGCGCCGCACCGACGTTGCGTATGCCGCTACCGGCCGCTGTGGCTCGAGGTTGGGCTTGACGATCGTCTGCTCGTAGCGCGACCAGGCCTGGTCCGAAAATGCGGCCGGATCCGCGACCAGGCCGAAGCCATTCGACACTTCCTCGGCGTAGGTGCTCCGCTGCAGCGGCTGCACCTGCACTAGAGGGATCTCGGTACTGAAATGGATCGGAACGTCGGTCTTGATCAGCCGGAGGTTGGTGAACAGGGGGCCGAACCAGCGATCCGTTTCGACGATGCCCTCGTAGAGGTCGAAGGCCAGATTTCTCGGCAGGTTCGCCGGCGGTCGCACCAGCATGCTCCAGTTCTCGGCGCTCTCGATCATCAAGCCGGTCCATACCTGGACGATTCCCGGCTCCGTCACCGCGGTCAGGAACGGCGGAGAAAAGCCGCGCAGGCGACTGGGCGCGACCCGGTCGAATACCGCCGAATAGCCGGGAAACTGCGCGCTGGTCAACGGGTACCAGGCCTTTGCGCCGCGATAGGTCCAGATGACCTGCGAGCCATCCCACTGCAGCGTGAAGTCGATCGGCGGGAACACGTACCAGCCGAAGGAGGAGGCTGCTCTGAGCGACTCGCAGTACTGAAAGCCGCGCGCGGGCAGCGTCCCGAGCACGGAGGGATCGGCGCGCATGGGTTTCCGGCATCCGGGTACGGCGGTGTAAAAGGTCACCGCAGGTACCGGCTGGCAAGTCGCAGTCATGGAACGCACTCCTAAATGACGAGGGGGCGAGGCTGACACCCTGCTCGCGCAGGGCGTCGGCCTCCCCGGTAAAGCGTTGCGTTACTTTCTGAGGCCGGCGGGCGCGCAGCCGTTACCGAAGCGAACCGTTCCTGCATCGGCGATCGCCGCATCGGTGGAACGGGCAACCACTGTCGGCGCACACCCATTGCCGTAGCGAACGCGCCCCGAGTCGGCGATCTTCTTCGACACCTTGCGTACGACTGGCTGCTTCTGCTGTTTCCTGGCCATAATTTCCTCCTGAGTTGGCTCGATCAACATGAAAAACGGACTTCGCACCCGAAGATGCGGTGGTGCGCCCGCCATTCAGACAAATTTCCGTCTGCTTCATCAAGCTCGCCTAAATCGGAAAGAATGAAAAGTTTGTTGTCACGCGCCGGACGCCGGACGCGCACAGCCGGGACAGAGGACCGAACAGCGTTCGCGCGCGCGGTTCCGCGCGCCATCCCTGACACGAATTGACGGATTTGATGCCAGACGTGTGCGTAAACGCACACGCTCGAGTCGAAGTTATTTATCGACTCGCTACAAGGATAGAAAGGGCGCTAAGTTCATCTGCTTCGGCCTTGATGCGAGTATAGAAATAACTGGAATTCCTTACGGTGAGCGCCATGTTGTCAAAGGACAAACCGGAAAATGCGCTGGCCGCGCCGCTGAGGATTCTGCTGATCGAGGACAACGCCGCCGACGCCATGGTGGCGCAGGCGGCCATCGAGCGCGCGGCGATCGGCCGCGCCGAAGTGCTGAGGGCCGACAGCATCTCCAGGGCGCTCGGCATCGCCAGCGCCGCCGAAGTGCACCTGGTGCTGCTCGATCTCAACCTGCCCGACAGCCGCGGCCTGGCGACGCTGGAGCGCATGCGCGCCGCCGTGCGCTGTCCGGTGATCGTCGTCACCGCCGAAGATCGCGCCGGGCTGGACGAAGAGGCGCTGGAGATGGGCGCCTTCGAGATCCTGCACAAGGGCAAGCTCGGCGCCGACGCCATCGCGCGCATCCTGCGCCTGGCGGCGGGCCAGCGCCGCGTGCAGGCCTCGCTCGAAAGCGCGGAGCTGCGCTATCGCAAGCTGGTCGAGATCGCGCCCGACGCCATTTTCGTGCACTCGGACTGGCGCATCGTGCTCGTCAATCCGGCCATGCTGCGGCTGTTCGGCGCGACCCGCGCCGAGCAGCTGCTCGGCCACGACGTGCTCGAGCTGATCGCGCCCGCGTCGCGTGAGATCGCGCGCGAGCGCGTGCGCCGCCTGTACGGCATCCCGCAGCCGCTGCTGCTCACGGAAGTCGACTACCAGCGCATCGACGGCACGCCGTTTCGCGCCGAAGTCACGGCGGTATCGTTCAGCTTCGACGGCCGGCCCGCGGCGCAGGTGGTGGCGCGCGACATCACCGAGCGCAAGGCGGCCGAGCTGGCGCTGAGCCGCAGCGAGGAGCGCTTTCGCAGCCTGACGGAGCTGTCCTCCGACTGGTATTGGGAGCAGGACGAGGCGCTGCGCTTTACCTACATATCGCCCGGATTCGAGCAGCGCTCGAAGGCGGATCCGGCGCTGATCCTCGGCAAGCGGCGCTGGGACTTCGACAACGTCCTGCCCGAATCCGGCACCTGGGAGGACCATCGCCAGGTGCTCGAGGCGCGCAAGCCGTTCCGCGATTTCGAGCAGGTGCTGCTGCGCGACGACGGCTCGCGCGTGCATATCGCGAGCAGCGGCGAGCCGGTATACGACGAGATCGGCGGTTTCCGCGGTTATCGCGGCGTCAGCAGCAACGTCTCGGTGCGCAAGGCGGCCGAGGAGCGGCTCGAGCGTCTGGCGCAGTTCGATGCGGTGACCGGTCTGGCGAACCGCAACCTGCTCAACGAGCGGCTCAAGCACGCCATCGTGCAATCGCAGCGCCGCAGCCGCGGCGCGGGCGTGCTGTACGTGGATCTCGACGGCTTCAAGCTGGTAAACGACACGCACGGCCACCACGTCGGCGACGACCTGCTGCGGCACGTGGGGCGGCGGCTGCAGGACTGCGTGCGGCGCGACGATACCGTGTCGCGCCTGGGCGGCGACGAGTTCGCCGTGGTGATCGCCGACCTGGCGCGGCCGGAGGATGCCGCTCTGGTGGCGCAGAAGATCCTCGATGCGTTCACGGCGCCGTTCGACCTCGACAGCCGGGAAACCTTCATCACCGCGAGCATCGGCGTGGCGACGTTTCCGAGCGACGGCAACAGCGCCGAGGCGCTGCTCAAGTGCGCCGACATCGCCATGGTCCGCGCCAAGGAATCGGCGCGCAATTCGTTCTGCTACTACACGGCCGAGCTCAACGCGCGCACCGCTTCCAAGCTGCAGCTCAATTCCGACCTGCGGCGCGCGCTCGAGCGCGACGAGTTCCTGCTGCACTACCAGCCCAAGGTGCGCCTCGCCGGCGGCGAGATGATCGGCATGGAGGCGCTGCTGCGCTGGCAGCACGCCGAACGCGGCCTGGTGCCGCCGCTGGAATTCATTTCCGCGCTCGAGGAAAGCGGCCAGATCGTGCACGTCGGCGACTGGGTGATCGAGGAAGCCTGCCGCCAGCTCGCCGCCTGGTCGCGCGCGGGACTCAAGGTGATGCCGGTCGCGGTCAACCTCTCGGCGCGCCAGTTCCGCCGCCGCGAGCTCGACCGCGTGATCCAGGAGTTGCTGGCCGAGTACGGCGTTTCGCCCGCCCTGCTCGAGCTGGAAATCACCGAGAGCAGCCTGATGGACGACCCGAAGGACGCGATCCGCCAATTGCAGGCGCTGCGCGCGGCGGGATTGCGCATCTCGGTCGACGATTTCGGCACCGGCTACTCGAGCCTTGCGTACCTTACGCGCCTGCCGGTCTCCACCCTCAAGATCGACCGCGCCTTCGTCAATGCGGCGATCAGCGAACCCGGCTCGGCGGCGATCGTCAAGATGGTGATCGACATGGCGCAGCGCCTGCGCTTCGACGTCGTCGCCGAAGGCGTCGAGAGCGAGCGGCACGTCGAATTTCTCACGCAGAACGGCTGCGAGCAGGGGCAGGGCTACCACTTCGGCCGTCCGGTCCCGGCCGCCGCCATCGCAGCGCGCCTGAAGTAGCTATTTCTTCTCGTATACCCAGCGCAGCAGGGCGTCGTTCGCGGCCTCGGCGTCGGGGGCGTTGGGGTGGTTCATCAGCATGACGACGATCTGGCGCCGGCCGCGCGCGTCGAGCACGTAGCCGGCCATCGCGCGCGCATCCGAGAGCAGCCCGGTCTTGATGTGCGCCTGGCCGGCGACCAGCTCGCCGTGCAGGCGCTTGCGCATCGTGCCGTCGAGCGCCGCGAGCGGCAGCGAGGCGACGTATTCGGGCATCACGGCGCTGTTCCAGGCGGCCTGCAGCAGCGCGGCGAGCGTCGCGGCGCTGGCGCGGTCGGTGCGCGACAGGCCCGAGCCGTTCTCGATCACGAGCTCCGGCGCCGCGATGCCCTCCAGGTTGAGCCAGTGGCGCAGCACCTCGCGCGCCTGGTACGGCTGGGCGGGGGGATCGTTGGCCGACGTGGCAAGCGTGAGAAACAGCTGCCGCGCCATCACGTTGTTGGAGTACTTGTTGATGTCGCGCACGATCTCGGCGAGCGGCGCCGATTCGTGCGTGTGCAGCAGGCGCGCGCCTTCCGGCACCGCGCCGTCGCGCGCGCGCCCGGTCCAGGTGCCGCCCATCTCCGTCCACAGCTCGCGCAGCACGCCGGCGACGTGCTCGTCGGCCGGCAGCAGCGCAACGTTGAGGTCTTTCTCGCCGCAGGCGATCGGGTAGCGGCCGTCGAAGGCGATGCGCGGCGGCGGGCCCGGATTGAAAGTGGGCGCCAGCAGGTTGCGAAACGCGCGGCCCTCGGCGCAGGCGCCCGCCGCCAGGCGCAGGTTGTTGGTCACGACCAGCGACGGCGGGCGCGGCTCGACGAAGATGCGCACGCCCGCGCCATCGGGCAGCGGCACGAAAGCGAAGCGCAGCGACTTGTAGTGCACGAGCAGCGCGTCGGGCAGCACGTTGTAGGGCCGCAGCGCCTCGCCGTCGAAAGCGCCGGGGTCGCCGGCCGCGGGCGCGAAAAAGCTGCGATCGAGCACCACGTCGCCGCGGATTTCGCGCAGGCCCTTGCCGCGCAGCGCGCGCAGCAGCATCCAGAAACTCTCGTAGTCGAGCTTGGGATCGCCATAGCCTTTCAGCACCAGGTCGCCCTCGAGCACGCCGTCGCGCAACGGCCCCGCGGCATAGGCCTCGGTCTTCCAGCGGTACGCCGGACCGAGAATTTCGAGCGCCGCCAGCGTGGTGAACAGTTTCATCGTCGAGGCCGGGTTCATGGGCGCCGCGGCGTTCAGGCTGAGGCTGGGGCGCGCGGCGCCGACTTCCTGCACGACGATGGCGACGGCCGAGGCGGGCACCGCGGCGTCGCGCAGCGCCTGGGCGACCGGCCTGGGAAGGTCGCGGGCGAGCGCGAGGGGCGGCAGCAGCGCCGGCAGCAGGGCTGCGGCGAGCGCCAGACGGCGAAAGCGGGTCACGCGCGGATTTTAGAGGCGCAGCGCTGGCCGGGCCTTGTATTCACCCGGCTTCGCCCCTATCATTAGCACTCACTTGAGGCGAGTGCTAGCATGCCTCTGGTTTTTGGTGGGTTGCAGTACTGCAACCCTTTGACTTACAACACAAATATTTGGAGACCTGTATGAAGATCCGTCCTCTTCATGATCGCGTCATCGTCAAGCGTATCGACGAAGAGCGCAAGACCGCGTCTGGAATCGTGATTCCCGATACCGCCGCCGAGAAACCCGACCAGGGCGAAGTGCTGGCGGTGGGCAAGGGCAAGAAATCCGATGACGGCAAGCTGATCCAGCTCGACGTCAAGGTGGGAGACAAGGTGCTGTTCGGCAAGTATTCCGGGCAGACCGTCAAGGTGAAGGGCGACGAGCTGCTCGTGATGCGCGAGGAAGACATCATGGGCGTACTCGAAGGCGCCTGATTCGCTCCAGTCAACGTTCTATCGATTTCGATCTAGGAGATATTCGCAATGCCTGCCAAAGAAGTACGTTTCCATGAAGGCGCGCGCAACAGGATGGTGCATGGACTGAACATCCTGGCCGACGCCGTCAAAATCACCCTCGG
>JBDTMD010000103.1:0-6383 GCA_039934435.1 Burkholderiales bacterium | reverse complement strand
CAAGATCTCCAAGCGCGCCGGCAGCTACGTGACGCTGCGCGACCTGATCGACTGGGTGGGCCGCGACGCGGTGCGTTTTTTCCTCGTCTCGCGCCGCGCCGACTCGGATTTCGTCTTCGACGTCGACCTGGCGCGCGCGCAGACGGAAGAAAATCCCGTGTACTACGTGCAGTACGCGCACGCCCGGGTGTGCAGCGTGTTTTCGCAATGGGGCGGCGACGCCGCGCCGCTCGGCACGGCGCCGCTCGCCACCCTGACCGGCGAGCGCGAAAGCGCGCTCATGCGCCGCCTGGGGGAATTTCCGGATGTGCTGGCGGAAGCGGGCCGCGATCTCGCGCCGCATGCGATCGCCTTTTACCTGCGCGAACTCGCGGGCGAGTTCCACAGCTACTATAATGCCGAGCGCATTCTGGTCGAGGACGAGGCCACGCGCACCGCGCGCCTCGCGCTGTGCGCCGCAGTCCGCCAGGTGCTCGCCAACGGCCTCGCGCTGCTTGGCGTAGGCGCCCCGGAAAGGATGTGATGGCGGCAATACCACACGCGACGGCACGCAAGGGAACAGGCGGCGGCTTCCTCGTCGGCATGTTCGTCGGCCTGCTGATCGGCCTCGCCATTGCGCTCGGCATCGCGCTCTACCTCAACAAGACGCCGATCCCGTTCATGAGCCGCGGCAAACCCGCGGCCGATGACGCCAAGGGCCAGCCGGGCAAGCCGCCGGCGCTCTCCGGCCTGCCGCAGGATGGAACGGCGCAGAAGCCGCAGGCCCCGGTACCCGCAGTTGCGGCACCCGAAAAACCGCGCTTCGACTTCTACAAGATCCTGGCGGGCGGCGAAGAGCCGCTTAGCGATCGCGAATTGCGCGAGCGGCTGCGCGCGGCGAAGACGCCCGCACCCGAGCAGGTCGCCGCGGCCGCACCGGCTGCGAGCAAGGACATCTATTTCATCCAGGCCGGAGCGTTCCAGAACCCTGCCGACGCCGACAACCAGAAGGCGCGGCTGGCGATGCTCGGCTTCGAGTCGAACGTCGAGCCGACGACGCTGCCCGACAAGGGAACTTTCTACCGCGTGCGCCTCGGTCCCTATGCCAAGGTCGAGGATCTGAACCGGGTGCGCCAGTCGCTGGCGCAGAACGGAGTCGATGCCAACCTGGTCAAACTCAAAGACCCCGCCTCTCAGAAAGCGAATTGAAATGAACCCTCGCCGCCGTACCCTGGTCGCCGCCCTCGGCCTCTTGCCGCTGGCTGGCTATGCGCAGCCACGCCTGCCCGCGCCCGGCGTCGATTACTCCGAGCTCAAACCCAGGCAGCCCGTCGAGGCGCAGGGCAAGATCGAAGTGCTCGAATTCTTCTGGTATGGCTGCCCGCACTGCTACACGCTCGAGCCGCTGCTGGAGAAGTGGGTTGCGCGCCTGCCGGCCGACGTGCAGTTCCGGCCGGTGCCCGCGGTGCTCAACGAGGGCTGGGCGCGCGAGGCCGCCGTGTACTACTCGTTCGAGGCGCTCGGCGTGCTCGAGCGGCTGCACCGGCCGTTTTTCGACGCCATCCACCGCGACCGTTTGAACACGCGCGACCCGGAGAAGCTCGCGGACTGGCTGCGCAAGCAGGACGTCGATCCGAAGCGCTACGAGGAGGCGTTCAAATCCTTCGGCGTGCAAAGCAAAGTGCGCCGCGCCATGCAGCTGTCCGCCGCGTACCGCATCGACGGCACTCCGGCGCTCGCTGTACAGGGCCGCTACACGGTGAGCGCAGAGCAGGGGCGCACCCAGCAGGGCATGCTGGACACCGTGGACTACCTGATCGGCCTGGCGCGCAAGGGCGGACAGGCCTCGGGCTAACGCTTGCGGCACGTGCGCCGCATCGTCATCACGGGCGCATCTGCCGGGCTGGGTGCAGCGCTCGCGCAACACTTCGCCGGGCCCGACACGGTCCTGTTACTGATTGCCCGTCGCGCGGAGCCGCTGCAAGCGCTCGCCTCCTCACTGCCCGGGCGCTGCGAATTCCACGCACTGGATGTCACCGACCACGCCGCGCTCGGGCGCGCGGCGCAGGAATTCTGCGATCGCCACGGCGCTCCTGACCTGGTGATCGCCAACGCGGGCATTTCGGTCGGCACCCGCGGCGAGGATACAGCGGACGTGGCGAAGCTCCAGCGCGTGCTGGCAGTCAATGTCGTCGGCCTGGCCGCAACGCTGGCCGCGTTTGCACCGGCGATGCGCGCGGCGCGCAGCGGCACGCTGTGCGGCATCGCCAGCGTGGCCGCGTTTCGCGGCCTGCCGGGCGCGGGCGCTTACAGCGCTTCCAAGTCCGCGGCCATCAAGTGGCTGGAGGCGCTGCGCGTCGAGCTGGCGGGCACGGGCGTCGCCGTCGTCACTGTCTGTCCCGGCTATATCGACACGCCGATGACGCGTGTCAACCGCTACCGCATGCCTTTCCTGCTGCCTGCGGATGAGGCCGCCCGGCGCATCGCCCGGGCGATCCGCGCGCGCCGGCGGCTCGCCGTGATCCCCTGGCAGATGGCGCTGGTGTCGTACGTCCTGCGCGCCCTGCCCGATTGGCTCTACGACCGCTTCGCCGCGCGCGCGCCGCGCAAGCCGCGCGACCTGCCGCTTTGAGGCGCATCGTCTCGCTGGTGCCCTCGCTCACCGAGCTCGTGTGCGCGCTCGGCCTCGCGGGTGAGCTCGTGGGGCGCACCGGTTTCTGCGTGCATCCGAAGGAAGTCCTGCGGCGCATCCCGAAAGTGGGCGGCACCAAGGACGTGAATCTCGCCAAGGTGCGCGCCCTCGAGCCGACGCACGTGGTCCTCAACGTGGACGAGAACCGAAAGGAAACGGCAGACGCGCTGGCGGGCTTCGTCCCCAACCTCGTCGTCACGCATCCTCTCGGCCCACTCGACAACCTCGAGCTTTACCGGCAATTCGGCCGCACCTTCGCGCGCGAATCCGAGGCCGAGGCGCTCTGCGCGCGCTTCCAGGCCGCCTACGACGTGGTGGCGGCGGCGCGCCACGCCGAGCGGCGCGTCCTGTATCTCATCTGGAAGGACCCCTGGATGACCGTGTCCCGCGATACGTACATATCGCGCACGTTGGCGCTATTCGGCCTGCAAACGCTGCCCGCCGACGCGATCGCGCGCTACCCCGAGCTTGAAGACCTGCGCAGCGTCGGCGCCGATCTGGTGCTGCTTTCCTCGGAGCCGTATCGCTTCCGTGATCGGCACCTCGCCGAAATCGCCGCACTGACGGGAAAGCCGGCTCTGCTGGTGGACGGCGAGATGACCTCCTGGTACGGGCCGCGCGCCATTGCCGGCCTGGAGTACTTGCGCGATTTCACGGCGCAAGCATCGCGCGCCTGATCTCCTCCTGCTCGTTGAAGTCGCGCTCGTCGCGCGGCACCAGGCTCGCGTGCGCGCGCACGCGGTAGCAGTCCGGATCGTAGGGCGTCTGCGGCTCGATGCCCTCGGCCAGCATGCGCGCCGCTCCCAGCAGGCGCTCGCGAAAGGCGATCAGCGCCTTGTCGCTCGTGCCGAGGTGCTCGAGCGTGCGGTCGGCGACCGGCCCCGCGGACTGCGCAAGCGCGCGGTGCGTTGCCTCACTGGACTTTAATTCGTCCCGCTCGCGCTCGCCGAGGGGCGCGTCATTGCGCCAGGTAACGCTCAGCACGGACGTATGCTCGTCATCCTGCGGCACCCAGGCACGAAACTGCCGCGACTGCGCGTCGTCCGCAGGCGGGACGAGCGTGAAGCACGGCATCAGGATCAGGTTGATGCGCCAGCGATACCGGTCGGCCGGCGCGGACCGGCGCGCCCCGCAGGCAAGCCCGTAAGGCGTCTCGTGCACCGTGTAGCGCGGCGCGGGGTCTTCGAGCGCCGCAATGCCCATGCGCGACTCGTCGATCTCGCCCTCGAGCGCCTGGGCGTAGTTGCAGTCCTGCACCCGCCGTGAGGCGTGGCGTTGCACGGCAGGCAGCCCCAGCCATTCGAGTTCGGGCAGCTCGGCGCGCTTCTCTGACGGGCCCAGGTACGCCCACAGAAGTCCCGCGCGTTCGGTCACCGCATAGGCTTCGGCGCGCACCGTTTCGCGGAAAGCTGAGCCGGCCGGCTCGGAGGGCATCTCGAGGCATCGTCCCGCCACGTCGAATTTCCAGCCGTGGTAGGCGCAGCGCAAACCGCCCGCTTCGTTTCGGCCGAGGGCGAGGCTCGCGCGCCGATGCGGGCAATGCTCGCCCAGCAGGCCGGCGCGGCCGCGGCCGTCGCGAAATGCGACCAAGGGCTCGCCCAGAAGCCGCAGTCGCTGCGGCGGCGCCTCGGCCACCAGCTCGTCGGCCAGCATGAACGGCAGCCAGTGGCGCCGGAACAGTACGCCCATCGCCGTACCCGGCCCCACTCGCGTGAGAAGCGCGTTGTCCTCGCGGCTCAGCATCTAAATGAGGTCTGTCCCCTATTTACGCGTGACATACGAGCCGGGGGCGTCTTCGATCGCCTTCGACGGTATGCGCGCGGGAACCTGGTCGCCGCCATTCTGTTTTTCCATCCAGCGCTGCCAGTCCTCCCACCAAGAGCCCGGGTGCTGCCGGGCGCCTTCGAACCATGCCTCGGGTGTATCGACGAACGCGTCATTGGTCCAGTAGTGATACTTCTTCGCCGCCGGCGGGTTGACGATGCCGGCGATGTGACCCGAGCCGCCGAGGACGAATCGCACCTCGCTGCCGAGGTATTGCGCGCCCTTGTAGGTGGTTTTCCAGGGCGCGATGTGGTCCTCGACGGTGGAAATGAAATACGCCGGCACCTTGACCTTGGAAAGATCGATCGGCACGCCGGCGAGCGTGACGGCGCCCGGCACGCCGAGCTTGTTCTTCAGGTACATGTTGCGCAGGTAGAAGCTGTGCATGCGCGCCGGCATGCGCGTCGAATCCGAGTTCCAGTACAGCAGGTCGAACGGGAACGGATCCTTGCCCATCAGGTAATTGTTGATGACGAAGGACCAGACCAGGTCGTTGGAGCGCAGCATGTTGAAGGTCGAGGCCATCTCCGAACCTTCCAGGTAGCCGCGCTCGTTCATGCGCCGCTCGAGGTTCTCGACCTGCGCCTCGTCGATGAACACGCCGAGCTCGCCCGGCTGCGAAAAATCGAGCAGCGAGACGAAGAAGGTGGCGCTGGCAACGCGCTCGTCGCCCTTCGCCGCAAGCCAGGCGAGCGCGCTGCCGAGCAGCGTGCCGCCCAGGCAATAGCCGATGACGTTGAGGCGCTCTTCGCCGGTGGCCTTCAATGCGGCATCCATCGCCGCCAGCGCGCCTTCGGTCAGATAGTCGTCGAATCCCTTGTCGGCGAGCGCCTGGTCGGGATTCACCCACGACACCACGAACACCGTGTGCCCCTGGTCGACCGACCACTTGATGAAGCTGTTCTTTTCGCGCAGATCGAGGATGTAGTACTTGTTGATCCACGGCGGAATGATGAGCAGCGGCCGCCGCAACACCGTCGAGGTGCTCGGCTGGTACTGGATGAGCTGCAGCAGCGCGTTCTGGAACACCACCTTGCCGGGGGTGGTGGCGACGTTCTTGCCGAGCTGGAACGCAGTCTCGTCGGTCATGCTGATGCGCAGCTGCCCTTCGCCCTTCTCGATATCGCCGAGCAGGTTGTTCAGGCCCTTGACGAGGTTCTGCCCGCCCGAGGCGAGCGTCTCGCGCAGCACCTGCGGGTTGGTGGCGGCGAAATTCGACGGCGCGAGCGCGTCGACGTACTGGCGGGTGAAGAAGGCGATCTTCTTCTGCGACTCGTCGGGCAGGCCCTGCACCCCGGCCACCGCGTGCTGGATGTGGCGCGCGGCGATCAGGTAGGACTGCTTGATGTAGTCGAAGAGGAAATTGTCCGACCACTCCTGGTCCTTGAAGCGCGCGTCGCCCTGCGCCGGCCGCGCCACCGGCGCCGCCTCCTGGCCGAGCATCTTCAGCCACGACGACTGCCACAGCTGCATCGAATCGACCCAGAAATTGACCGACGCGGCGGCCAGCGCGCTTGGATCCATCAGCATGCGCGAATACAGGTCCATGTACGCCTTGGCGATGCCGAGCTCGTCCTTGACGGCCGAGGACACGCTGGTCTCGAACTGCTTCTGGCCGAATTCGTGCAGGATGCGCGAGGAACGCTCGGCCACTTCGTGCAACACACGGGCCGTTTCCTCTCGATCCGCACCGTCCGCGCGCTCCTGCATGCTTGCTCCTTCGCTCGAAAACCTGGGCTAGAATCAACCGCAACCTACCATGCGGCAAATCGAAAAGGAACGCGCCGACGCGGAGTACTCGATCGGCGAGCTCGCCGCCGAGTTCGACGTCACGCCGCGCGCCATCCGCTTCTACGAGGCCGAAGGGCTGCTCGCGCCGCGGCGCGAC
>JBDTMD010000102.1:0-6399 GCA_039934435.1 Burkholderiales bacterium | reverse complement strand
TGCCTATGAAATGCGCGCTTAGGACGGGGAAGACGGTGCCTTTGTCATGACCATGCCCGACGAGCACGTACCCCGTCAGGGTCATCATGGTGGCCATCACCGAAAAGCTCGCCACCGCCGCCACGAGCGCCGCAAGGACCCCGGGACGGCGCAGGATCCCGAGCAGCGGCTCGGCCTTCGCCGACGAAGCGGCGACACCTGCGCCGCTGCGCTGCGCCAGCAGGGCGGCAATGCGCTTCGGGTCTGGGTGGACGTTCACGATCAAGATCAGTCCAACGGTCATGAAGCCGGCCGCACCGAGCCATGGCGCCATGAGCTGACCCCCTTGCGCCCCCTCATTGGCAAACAGCGGAACAAAGACAAATGGACCCAGGAGCGCACCGAAGACGGCGCCGAACAGTACCAGTGCGATACCTCGTGCGCGCCGCTCGGGCGGGTACATGTCGGCCGCCGCGGCACGCGAGAGCATCACCGTGCCGAACGAAGCCCCGACGAGGACAAGCCCGAAGACCACTGCCACGACGGAAAGCCATGTTGCTCCGAAGCCGGAGAGCACGCAGCCGGCTATTCCGAGCCCGAAGCCCACGGCGAGCACAGGTATCCGGCCAAAGCGGTCCATCGCCCGTCCCGCCGGCAGAGCGGCGAGAGCACCCGTCGCCATGAAGATGGCCGGGCCCAAACCGGCGAGTCCTTTTAGGCCGGTGACGGCTTCGAACGTGATCGGCGTGACCACCGCCCAGAGCTGGACCATCCCGTAGAGCGCCGCCATTCCGGCCGAGAGCAAAAACGTGTTGCGGGCCACGGGTAGTTTTGCAGTCATGCTGGCCTTCAGCGGGCCATGCCCGGCGATTGGGAAGTTGTTATCGTCATCGCGCCTTCGCCCACAAAAAGATTGTGGCACGATCGTCACCAGGTCTGGCGCCGACCTGCTGCGAACCTGCCCCGGGCCCGGAGGTCGGTGCTCCATGGAGGCAGGCGGCAAGACGTCCCTGGCGTACGCGTCGGCCGTCGTTTTGGCGATCGCCGCGGCGGCAATGTTTTTCGCGAATCAGCGGCGGAGCGCGAGGCCAGCGCCCATCTGATCGCGCACCCGGACTTGATCTATCCCGAGCAGGTGCTGATCGTCCCGCACTGAGGCAGGGACGGACGCGGGTGTTGCCGTCAGCCCTGCGGCCCGGCCACCCACTCGAACGTGGCGCGCACGTAGTCGCTGCCGCGTCTCACGACCTGCAGGCCGCGCACGAAGCGCGACTCCTCGCCGACCTTCGCTTCGAATACCCGGCCTTCTTTCCAGGCCTCCGGCGGCAGCAGCAGGTTGGGCGGCGTCGCGCCTTCCGCACCATCCGCCAGGATGATCGCCTGCACCTCGTCGAAGGCGAACTGCCGCGACGCGGCATCGGACACGGCGCTGCCGTCGCCCAGTTCGTGCACCGCACGCAGCGGCAACGCCTGGGGCTTACGGCTCAAGACGGCGATATCGGCGTGCGGCGCGGCGCCGGGCTCGGCGCGCATGCGCCGGATCATGCCGATCCAGCAGTCGCCGCCGTCTTCCATCGTCAGGCCGACCATCTCTCCGCACTTCGCCCAGGCGCCGCTCGCTTGCGGCATTTCCGCGCCCAGCTCGTTGCCGCCGGCGTCGCGCAGCACCCAACGCTCGGGGACCGACGGCGCGCTCTCCGCCGCGTCCGCGAACGCGAGTTCGCGCTTGCCGGTCCCGCCGCTGGAGAGCTGTTTCCAGATCTGCGCATAGCGGCGCAGGACCTGCATGTTGCCGGACGCGTGCGCGTGCGGCGGCGGCGAATAGGGGGACTTGCTGCGCCAGAACAGCAGCAGGTGCTGCAAGGCGGACATTTGCGCCTCGAGCGGGATGTCCGAGCCGAAGGCCTTGAGTTGGCCGAGCCGCGTCGCCGCCAGCTCCTTGTGCAGCCGTTCCAGCGCGTCGAGCCCGATTCCCGGACCAAAGTAGCGCGTCGCGGCGCCTGCGGCTGCCGGCATTCCGGCGGCCCGCCGCGGCGGCGCGTCGCCTTCCGGATCGAAGCAGAACGGATTGTCGGCGACGCCGGGCGCGCGCAGCGTGAAGTGGCTGCCCAGCTGCTCGATCACGCGGTCGGCGATCTCGATGTGCTCGGGCGCCATCATGTCCGGCGCGCTCGCCTGCAGCATGAGCAGGCGCAGCAACTCCTGCTCGGCGGTCACGATCGTGCGCTGGTCGGCGTGCGCCTTCGCCGGAAACATCGCGCAGCCGGCCTTTTCCGCGTGCGCGTGCACCGAGTACGCCAGGCGCCAGAGACTGCGCGGCACGCTGGCGTAGTGCACCAGGCAGATCTTCGCCAGCCTGCGGCACGCGCCCAGGGCACGCGCCGCGCTTACCGCGGCCTGCTGGCGCAGCGCGCGGTCGGTGATCGCCGCGGTTGCCAGAACCTCGGCCGAGGCGCACAACCCCTGCGTCAGGCTCGACTGGTAGCGCAGCAGCGACTTCCAGGTGGATTCGCGCGCCGCCTGCCTGCCCTCCGGGCTGCCGAGGTACTGCGCCAGCAGCGTGGCGGCGTGCGCGGCGCCGGCGTCGTCGATGCGCGCGAGGATCTGGCTTCTTGACTTCGGATCCGCTTCGGACGCGTGCGCGCTCGGGGCGAGCCACCCGCTCAGTTGATTCAGGGTCGTGTCCGGATCGGCGCCGCGCAGGCTGGACAGAAATGCGGCTGGGTCGCTATCCGCATCGGCATGCGGTTCGGCTCGCTTCTTGACCCATTCAAGGATGTCCAGCATTGCTGCCCTCCCGTCAGGCGGCGCTCGCGCTGACTCCTTTTCGCATCCTAGGTCTGGCAGTTGCGCCCGGGGCAACTTCCGGCGTCGGGCCGGGAAATAGTTGCAGATCGCGCTGTGCGATTAGTCACCAAACGGCATCGAATTCCTGATGCACGGACCGCAGAGAGCGGCGCCATGCGCATCGGGCGCTTGACCCAGGTCAAATCCGGTCGGGCCATTGCGCTCAGGATGGCAGCAGGCATCCGGAGACAACCATGACTTACAAGACGATCCTCGTGCACCTCGACCACCGGGCACGCAGCGCGGAGCGGCTCGGACTCGCCTGCGGCCTCGCCGGCGAATTCGACGCGCACCTCGTCGGCCTGTTCGCGCCCGGCGGGCCGAACCTGCCGTCCTACGCCGAGGCCGAGGGCGGTCCGGCGCTGCGCGAGATGCTCGAGCACCGGCGCAAGGAAGTGCGGCACGAAGCGCAGCGCCGCCTTCTCGAGATCACGCAGCGTAACGGCGGCGAGCGCAGCGAATGGCGCGCGTCGGACGCTGCTCCGGCGGCCGCAATGCGGCTGTCGGCGCGCTACGCCGACCTGCTGGTGGCGGGCCAGCCCGAGTCGCAGGATGAAGGCGATCTGCGCGGCCTTGCCGACGAGCTGGCGTTCTCTGCCGGCCGGCCGGTGCTGTTCGTGCCCTACGCGGGGCGTTTTGCCGCGCTCGGCAAGCGCGTGCTGGTCGCCTGGGACGCCGGCCGCGAAGCGGCGCGCGCCGTGACCGACGCGCTGCCGCTGCTCGAGCGCGCCGAAGCGGTTGAGGTCTGCGCCTTCGATCCGGAGCGCGGCCGGCGCGCTCATGGCGAGCAGCCCGGGGCCGACATCGGATTGTTCCTCGCGCGTCACGGCGTCAAGGTGACAGTGGCGCGACAGAGCGGCGCGCGCTACGACGTCGGCTCGCAGATCCTGTCGCGCGCCGCGGACATCGGCGCCGACCTGATCGTCATGGGGGCCTACGGGCACACGCGCGTGCGCGAGATGGTGCTCGGGGGTGTGACGCGCACCATGCTCGAGGCGATGACAGTGCCGGTATTGATGTCGCACTGAAATCGCCGCGGCCGGTAGAATGGCCGCCCGTGAGATCCCTCGTCGAATCAGTTTTGCGCCGGACGGGCGCGCGCTCGAGCGTGCCGTTCGCGGCGCGCTTTGCGGGCGGCGGCGAATACCGCAGCAGCGCCGCGGCGCCTGCATTTACTTTGGTTTTCAAGCGCGCCACGGCCTACGCGCGCATTGCCGCCTTCGGCCACATCGGACTGCTCGAGTCGTACTTCAATGACGAGGTCGACGTCGAAGGCGACCTCGCCGCGGCGATGGCGGCGGGCCTGGAAAGCGACCTCGCCGGCACCAACCCGCTGGTCGGCGTGCGCAACCGCTGGCACGAATTCCGCTTCTCCAACCGCGGCTGGGCGCAGGCGAAGAAGAACGCCGAGTTCCACTACGCGCTCGGCACCGAGTTCTACCGCCTGTGGCTCGACGATCCGCACATGATGTACACCTGCGCCTACTGGAAAGAGGGCACCCGGACGCTGGAGGAGGCGCAGATGAACAAGATCGAGCATGTGGCGAAGAAGCTGCGCCTCGCGCCGGGCGAGGAGGTGGTCGACATCGGCAGCGGCTTCGGCGGCTTCATGTTCCACGCGCACGACAAGTTCGGCGTCAAGGTCACCGGCATCAACAACACCACCTCGCAGGTCGAGATGGTGCGCGCCGAAATCGCGCGCCGCGGCCTGGGGCGTTCGCTCGATGTGATCGACACCGACTTTCGCGACGTGCGCCGCCAGTACGACAAGGTGGTGTCGATCGGCACGCTCGAGCACGCCGGGCGCGACGCGCTGGAGGAGGTGGTGCGCGCGCATGCCGCCTTTCTCAAGCCGGGCGGCCTCGGCATGCTGCATTTCATCGGCCACGTCGGGCATTTCCAGACGGAGTTCTTCATCCGCAAGCACGTCTTTCCGGGCGGCTGGATCCCGAGCCTCGCGCGTACCCTCGCCGCCATGGAGCGCGCCGGCCTCGAGGTGCTGGACGTGGAGAACCTACGCCGGCACTACGCGCACACGCTGGACGCCTGGGGCGAGCGCTTCGACCGCCACTGGGCTGACATTCAGGCGCTCGACCCGAAGAAATTCGACGAGCGCTTCCGGCGCGTCTGGCGCAGTTACCTGTACGGCTGCGCCGAAATGTTCCGCTCGGCGAACGGCTACACGCATCTGTTCCAGATCGTATTTTCCAAGGGCAACGCCACCCGCCAGAGCTATCCGATGAGCCGGGAGTTCCTCTACGAGCAGCACGCACACCGCGAAGACGCAGGCGCTCAGCGCGCAGCTTAGCCGCGGCCACGGCCCGGTCGCGCTGGCGAAGGGCACCTCGAACCTGTTCCGCGAGCGCGCGTCCGGCGCGCGCCGGCGCCTCGACGTGGCCGCGTTTCGCGACGTGCTCGCGGTGAACGCGGGCGAAGGCTGGGTGGACGCCGAGGGCATGGTGACCTACGAAGACCTGGTGCGCGGGTGCCTCGCGCAAGGCGTCATGCCCGCCGTGGTACCGCAGCTGAAGTCCATCACGCTCGGCGGCGCGGTGGCGGGTGTCGGCATCGAGTCCTCGTCGCACCGCCACGGCCTGGTGCACGACGGCGTGCTGGAGATCGAGGTGCTGCTCGGCGACGGCCGCATCGTGCTCGCGACGCCCGACAACGAGCATGCCGACCTGTTTTACGGCTTTCCCAATTCCTACGGCACGCTCGGCTACGCGTTGCGCGTGAAGGCCAGGGTTGTGCCGGTGCAGCCCTACGTGCACCTGCACCACGAGCCGTTCACCGACCCGGCGCGATTCTTCGCAGCACTGGGCGAGCGGCTGCGCGCGGGCGATGCCGACTTCATCGACGGCACGGTGTTCTCCCCGCAGCAGATGTTCCTCACGCTCGGCCGCTTTGCCGCCACGGCGCCCGCCACCAGCGACTACACGTTCGAGCACATCTACTACCGCTCGATCGCCGAAAAGCGCGCGGACTGGCTCACGGTGCACGATTACCTGTGGCGCTGGGATACCGACTGGTTCTGGTGCTCGAAGAACGTCCTGGCGCAGAATCCGCTGGTGCGGCGCTTCGTCTACGGCCGCCGGCGCCTGGGCTCGCGCACTTATACAAAGGTCATGCGCTGGAACAGCCGCGTCGGCCTGACGAAGATATTCGAGCGCCTGCTCGGCCTGCACTCGGAGTCGGTGATCCAGGACGTCGACATCCCGCTCGAGCGCGCCGCCGAGTTCCTCGAGTTCTACGCGCGCGAGATCGGCCTGTGGCCGCAGTGGATCTGCCCGATCGGCCCTGCGCCGCACGCCGGGCGCTTCGCGCTCTACCCGATGGCGCCGGGGTGGTACGTGAACTTCGGCTTCTGGGATGTGAAGCGCACGCGCAAGGCGTACGCGCCAGGACACTTCAATCGTCTGATCGAAGCAAAGGTCGCCGCGCTCGGCGGCATCAAGTCGCTGTACTCGGAGTGCTACTTCCCCGAAGACGAGTTCGCGCGCCAGTACGGCGGCGAGGCCTACGCCGCGCTCAAGCGCAAGTACGACCGGGGGAGCGCGTTCCCGACGCTCTACG